>JAEZIV010000469.1 GCA_023436515.1 Bacillota bacterium | reverse complement strand
CCTCAGGACTATGGAGTAGTTGAATTTTCTGATGATGGTAGAGTTATATCTATTGAAGAAAAGCCAAAGGAGCCTAAATCGCGCTACGCAGTACCAGGGCTCTATTTCTATGATAACGATGTTGTTGATATTTCTAAGAATTTAAAGCCGTCAGCTAGAGGAGAGATTGAGATAACTGCAGTAAATAATGAGTATCTGAGAAGAGGTAAGTTAAATGTTAAACTCCTAGGGCGAGGAATGGCATGGCTCGATACGGGAACTCATAATAACATGCTTGAGGCAAGCAATTATGTTGAAACGGTACAGAAAAGACAAGGACTTTACATTGCCTGTCTCGAGGAAATAGCTTATAAAAAGGGCTATATCGGACGCGATCAGTTGATTGAGTTGGCAAAGCCACTGATGAGAAGCGAATATGGAAGGTACCTCCTGCAGATAGCAGAGGGTTATAGATAAATCGGAGCATATAAAGCTTAATTAACTAGAGGAGTATATAGATGGGGCAATTCAAATTTATTGAAACAGATATCGAAGGACTTATAATCATAGAACCAAAAGTTTTTAGTGATCATCGTGGATACTTCATGGAAACATATAATGAGAGAGATTTTAAAGAGAATGGATTGGGAATGACTTTTGTTCAAGATAATCAATCCAAATCACGAAGGGGTGTACTTCGAGGCCTTCATTATCAGACACAACATCAGCAGGGGAAGCTTGTAAGAGCCCTATCTGGTGAAGTTTACGATGTGGCAGTAGATTTGCGAAGGGGTTCAAAGACCTACAAAAAGTGGCTTGGAGTTATCCTATCTGGTGAAAACCGCAAGCAGTTATATGTCCCGGAGGGCTTTGCTCACGGATTCGTTGTTCTTTCCGAAGAAGCCGAGTTTACATATAAATGCACTGATTTCTATCATCCAGAGTTTGAGGGCGGAATATTATGGAATGATCCTGAAATAGGTATCATTTGGCCATTGGAGGCCATCGGTGAATTATCTCTTTCCGATAAAGATCGAAAATTGAAAACTCTCGCTGAGCAAGATTACGTTACACTTTAATGTTTGATGATTAAATTTTAAGGGGATGTGTTATATGAGTAAGAAAATAACAGTTTTGGTTACCGGTGGAGCAGGCTTTATAGGGAGTAATTTTCTTATATATATGACCAATAAATATCCTGATTATAAGTTTATTAATCTTGATGCTTTGACCTATGCCGGTAATCTGGATAACTTAAAAGGGGTAGAGGGTTGCTCAAACTACGCCTTCATTAAAGGCGACATATGTGATACGGAATTGGTTGAGAGTATATTTAATAAATATGCGCCAAACTATGTGGTTAACTTTGCTGCAGAATCCCATGTCGACAGAAGTATCACGGAGCCTCTGATTTTCTTGAAAACCAACATAATGGGAACACAAGTACTACTTGATGCCTGTAAAAAATATTGGATTAACCAGAACCCTGAGAACTCGATACTCAACAAATACCTTCAGGTATCCACTGATGAGGTATATGGCTCATTGGGTGAGACAGGATATTTTACTGAGGCTACTTCACTAGCACCAAATAGTCCATATTCAGCTAGCAAGGCCTCCGCTGATATGTTTGTTCGTGCTTACCATGAGACCTTTGGACTTAATGTAAATATAACCAGGTGCTCAAATAACTATGGACCATACCAATTCCCCGAGAAGCTCATACCGTTGATGATAGCTAATGCACTTGAAGATAAGGACCTTCCTGTGTATGGAGATGGCATGAATATTAGGGACTGGCTGTACGTTGAAGATCATTGCAGAGCAATCGACATGGTGCTACACAGTGGCAAGTCTGGTGAAGTATATAATATTGGTGGTCATAACGAAAAGGCAAATATAGAGATAGTTAAGCTGATACTAAAGGAATTGGGTAAGCCTGAGAGCTTGATTAAATATGTTAAAGATAGGCCTGGACACGATAGGCGATATGCTATTGATGCGGCTAAGATCAAGGACGAGCTAGGCTGGGAACCAACGGTTATGTTTGATGAAGGTATAGGAATAACAATTAAATGGTATCTTGATAACCTTGATTGGACAGGGAAGATAAGGTCTGGAGAGTATCAGGAGTATTATGAGAGGATGTATGAGGGTAGGTAAATAATATATTATGTTAATATATATGTTTCGGCAAAGAGGGGTAAATTGTGTTTAAAAGTAAAAAAACATTAAAAATAATTTCATTAGTAATTGCTGTTTTATCAATTATAATAGTATGTTTGCAGGCTCCATGGCAGTTTTTTATAGAAGGTAAGCCATTAAATCTCAATGTAACAATAAAGATTGACCATGACGATGAAATACAGCTTTTTTACATTGATGAAAAAGATGGGGAATTTAATGAAGCTGCTTCAATAAAAGTAAATGTCACCGGCAACAGTGATTTTCAAACAATAAAGTTTACTTTACCCCAAAATGATATAAAAGTAATCCGACTAGACACTGGGAATATGCCTAGTGAAGTTGCTATCAAGGATATAAAATTAAATAACTTTAAAAGACAATATGTTTGGTCAGCTAAAGATTTAAATAATGGATTTAAGTTTTCAAAGGATATAGCTTCTATAGTTATGAAGGATGATGTTCTATATTTAAAAAATATAGGAAATGATCCCTCATTGGTAAGTGATGATGTAAGTGAGATATTTAAATCGGTAAATACAAACAATAGCATATATTCATACCTAATTGTAAGTTTATTACTGATTTTACTTAGCTGCATATATATTTTTATGACTATATATAAAAGAGTATTCGCTTTTCTTAAAGACATGATAAAGTCTAGAAGGCTTATTTTTGAATTAGCAAAAAAGGATCTGCAAAACAGATATTTGGGTTCATATTTAGGTATAATATGGGCGTTTATACAGCCGATGATTACAATACTTATTTTTTGGTTTGTATTTCAAGTAGGGTTTAAATCAGCTCCAGTGAGCGATTTTCCATTTGTACTTTGGCTTATATGTGGTATGGTGCCCTGGTTCTTCTTTTCTGATGGGCTACAAAGTGCAACTAACTCAGTGCTAGACAATAGTTATCTTGTTAAAAAAGTTGTATTTCGTGTGAGCTCATTACCGATTATTAGGATATTATCTTCACTATTCATACATTTATTTTTTATAGTAATTATATTTGTAATGTTCTTTGTATATGGGTATAAGCCTAGTATTTATAATATTCAGGTGATATATTATTTATTTGCATCAATTATTCTTTTACTTGGATTATCATGGATAACATCTTCACTTGTTGTGTTTTTAAGAGATCTTGGACAGATAGTAGCTATATTAATTCAGTTTGGATTTTGGCTGACTCCAATATTTTGGTCTTTTAATATAATGCCAGAAAAGTATCACTTTCTGTTTAAGCTAAACCCTATTTATTATATTGTTCAGGGATATAGAGATACTTTTATCAACCATATCTGGTTCTGGCAGCATTATAATATGACAATTTGTTTCTGGATATTAACCTTTGGACTATTTTTTGCAGGAATACTTTTATTTAAGAGATTAAGACCGCATTTTGCAGATGTGTTGTAATATAAGAAAATATTTGTATAAGAGAATTCTCCCAGCAATAAGTATTGATTTTTACTCGCTCACGTGATAGGAGAAGAATAAATAATGAAGGATATACCAATACAAGTGAATAATTTGACAAAAGTTTATAAATTATATGATAAATCCGTTGATAGATTAAAGGAATCAATTAATCCTTCTTCATCAACCTGTAAAACTGTACTCAAGTGGCATGTTTGCTAAAATGGCGTTTGCTTTAGCGATTAAGGTAAATACTGGTATTTTGATAGTTGATGAGGCATTAAGTGTAGGTGATGTATTTTTTCAGCTTAAATGCTTTAAAAAATAAGCAAACAGTTGGATTGTTTGACATGAATTTGAATTTAGATGTTATAAAAATATTATAGGTATAGAGAGAAATTAAGAGGTGTTTTTGATTGAGTGCAAAATTTATATTAGACTTCTATAATGGTAATGATGGTTATAGTGATGGACAAATTGAAACTGAAATCTTAGAGTATTTAAAAAGAAATGATGATGTGGAGGATATACTCAAGGAAGATAGCCGTTGGCCAGTTATTTATCATTTATCACCTATTAGAGAAAACATGCTAAGATGGTATCCATTCAAAAATAATGCATCTGTTCTTGAAATAGGAGCTGGTATGGGAGCACTCACTGGAGTATTGTGCGATAAATGTACCCATGTTACAGCTATTGAGTTGTCTAAACGCAGAGGAGAAGCTATTAGACTGCGCCACGGGCATCGAGATAATTTGGACATATATATTGGTAATTTAAATGAGATAAAACTTGAGAAAAAATTTGATTATATTACATTGATCGGAGTTTTGGAATATGCTTGTTCTTTCACGGAAGGTGAAAATCCCTATAGAGATTTTTTGCAAAATATATCTAAGCTATTAAAACCGGATGGGCGTCTTCTTATAGCAATAGAAAACCGTTTCGGGCTTAAGTATTGGTGTGGAGCAATGGAAGATCATACTGGTAAGCCTTTTGAAGGAATAAATGGATATAGTCCTAATTCTAAAGCTAAAACATTTGATAAAGCTGCACTTGAAGAAATGCTTAATGATTTGGGATTCGGAAATATTGAGTTTTATTATCCTGCACCTGATTATAAACTACCTTCCTGTATTGTGGCAGACGGTTATACGAAAGCCTATAATAGAATATGGAATAAAGGAAGTTTGTATTATGATAGTCCTATATTGACTATTGATGAAAACTGTGTTTCTGATGCAATAACAAGGAATAAAGTGACAAGCTTTTTTGCAAATTCTTTTTTCATTGATTGTGGTAGAGCTCAATTAATAAATGATAGAAAAGTTAATTTTGCTACTTTTACAAACGAAAGAAAATCAGAATATAGACAATATACAGTAATATACAATGATGGTGGTGTAATTAAGCGAGCTTGGTCGAGAGATAGCATTTTACATTTAGAGAAGATATGTAAAAACAATACCTTACTGAAACAAGCTCAAATAGATACTATTAATGAAGTTTTTTATGAAGAAAGTGTAAATTCAGAGTTTTGCCATTATGATACACTTGAAGAGGTTTTGTTAAGATTGATAAAAGAGAGGGACATTAGTAAGATTAATGATATTTTTCAATTTTATCGTAACATGATATTTGAATTTATGCCGAAAAGTAAGGTTTTTATTGACTTAATTTTTTCAAACTGCTTTTATTATGAGGGCAAATTATTAGCTTTTGACCAAGAATGGGTGGATGAAAATGTTTGCCCGGAATTTGTGATATATAGAGCAATTAGGTATCTTTATCAAAACAATTCTTTTATAAATGATTATTTAGGGATTGAAGGTGCCTATGAACTTATGGGTATCGGTAAGGAAGATATACCTAAATATGATCAGAGAGAAAAAGAGTTTCTCAGTTCAATAACAGAAAGTTATGTGACAGACTTTTTAAATAACTATTCTTACTCAGAGTGGTATAATATTGAAAATATTCTCAATCGCAAGACTGACTTTATTTCAGAAAAAGAAAGGGAAATTTATGAGAAGGATGAGTATATAAAGTATATCAATGGGGAGAAAATCTTACAGGCAGAACTATTAGAGAGAAAAGAAAAGGAAGTTAACGAGAAGGATGAGTATATAAAGTATATCAATGGGGAGAAAATCTTACAGGCAGAACTATTAGAGAGAAAAGAAAAGGAAATTAACGAGAAGGATGAATATATAAAGTATGTTAGCGAAGAGTTGAAATTGAATAAAGAACTTTTAGAACATAAAGAAAGAGAAAATTTTGAAAAAGAAAAACATATTGCATTCCTTGAAGAAGAGCTACATGTGAAAAAATCGATTAAACGCTGGCTGAAAAAATATATGAAAAGAAAGAGTGATAAATAGTATGGCAAAGATATGTCTCGTGACATATAATTATGGGGATTTGGATACATGCGAGGGTGCTGGTAAATGGATATATAATCTTTCATGTGCATTAGAAAAAAAGGGACATATAATCACAATTTTGCTTGCTGGTGGTGATTGGACAAAAGAAAAATCAAATATGATGCAATTATGTATTGACAAGAGAATTAAAGTTACGCATCTGAGTGAAAAAAATTATAATGAAGAGGTTTTTCCTAAAGAAACATCAATAATGACATCATATAAGGTATATAAATGGCTGGAAAGTTCAGAATTTAATTTTATATACTTTCTTGATAGTGGAGCTAGTGGATTTCATACTATTCAAGCAAAAAGAACAATGGGACAGTTTGCTAATTGCAATATAATTGTTAACTTGTATGGTACAAACATGTGGTATAGAGAGAATACGCAGCAGTGGAGTGATGGAAGTCTTGCAAGTTTACGATTAAATTATATGGAAAAATATTGCTGCGAGCATGCAGATATAATAATTAGTCCGTCTACAGAAATATACGATTGGTGTAGTACAAAAAATTTTAATTTTGATGGACGGAAAGAAATAATTCCATATTTATCAGTTAGTGAAGATATTAACATACAGAATCAGCATGCTGAGGTTGAAAGAAAATGGATTGAAATGTTCTCTAAGGAATATGTTCAAGGACATAGGGAAAAGAGAGCTTACCCAAAAGTTTCTGTTTGCATGGCATATTATAATCATGGACATTATCTTACAGCTGCTGTTGAGTCGTTAGTGGCTAATAAATATAGCAATTTTGAAGTTATCGTTGTCAATGATGGAAGTACTGAACCATATTCTAATCAAGTTTTTGAAAATTTAAAAGAGAAATATGGAAAAGAAGATTTTATTTTTATTAGCAAGGAAAATGAGTATTTAGGAAAGACAAGAAATGTAGCTGCTAGTTATGCATCTGGAGAGTATATTGTGTTTATGGACTCAGATAATATTGCCAATCCAGATATGATAGAAAGTATGGTTTCTGCAATGGAGTGGTCTGGAATGGACTGCTTGACTTGCCATAATGAAGTATTTGTTGGCAAGGGTATGCCTAATAGCACGAGTACAAATAAGGAGGTATTCTCTCCTGTAGGCCCGGCAGTTGATGTTGGAATATTTGAGAACTGTTATGGGGATGCAAACTTTATTATTAAAAAGAGTGTATTCGACAAGATCGGTGGTTTTACAACGGATAGACTATCGTATGAAGACTGGCAGTTGCTTGTAAAACTTGCACTAGGAGGATATAAACAGGATGTAATTCCAAAAGTATTGTACATGTATCGTGTGACAAATGATAGTATGGTTCACACTGCTAATATGTATAAAAGCCATAAACGTATACTAGATACATATAATGGAGCTTTACCTGTACAGTTAAGAGGGCTTTTTACAGAATATATTTTCCCTACATGGTATAATAGTTTTGCAAGTTCTGTAACGATTTCAAAAGGAACTGATAATATAAATACTAAATTAATAAAAGGTATTAATAAAATACTTCCATTTGGAACAAGGAGAAGGGTTTTAGTTAAGAAAATAGCTAAACGTTTAATACGTTAAATTGGGGTATATTAATGAAAAAAATTTTTCAGATTACCAGAAATTTATTGAAGAAAAATTATATGCTAGTACAAAAATTTTTAAGATTCTATAAAGCAAATGGATTTACAAAGGCTATTTACAGGGTAAAAGAATATATTTCAGTTAGACATAAAATGAAAGCAATTGCAATGTCTCAAAAGAATTCTTTAAAGCCTATTTTTATAAGCAACAGGTTTAAAGTAAGTATAGTAGTACCATTATACAATACACCAAAGGGATTGTTAATAGAAATGATCGAGTCTGTTATAGGACAGACTTATTCAAATTGGCAACTATGTATGACTGACGGAAGTACAGCAGATTTCGCATATGTTGAAGAAGTAGTTATGGGATATGCAAATAAGGACAATAGAATATCCTATAAAAAGTTAGAAGATAATTATGGGATTTCAGCAAACACCAATTACTGCCTAAAGATGGCTGAGGGAGATTATATTGGATTACTTGATCATGATGATTTACTTGCCCCAGATGCTCTTGCAGAAGTAATGTGTGCAGCGGAAAATGAAGGAGCCGACTTTATTTATACAGATGAGTGTGTTTTTGAGGAGTCTCCTGAAAAGCCAATTCTTATTTATTATAAACCTGATTTTGGTATGGATACACTTAGAAGCTATAATTATATTTCTCACTTTGTTGCTTTTAGCAATAATTTGCTTAAAAAAGCTGGAGATTTTAGAACCGATTTTGATTGTAGTCAAGATTATGACATTTATTTTCGATTACTAGAGAATGCGGAAAAAGTAGTACATATTCCTAAAATACTGTACTATTGGCGAAGCCACTCTACATCGACTGCTACTGATATTACATTAAAACCTGCTATTCTTGATAGAGCAAAGTTGGCACTTAGTGAACACCTAGTAAGGTCAGGTCTAGAAGGGGTTGTTAATGATTCACCGGCTCGAGGAATATATAGAGTAAGCTACAAAATAAAAGATAATCCTTTAGTATCATTAATAATTGCCGGAAACGATAATACAAACGGTAGATGTATTAAGTCTATATATGAAAAGACGGAGTATAAGAATTATGAGGTGCACACGGTTCCTGGAATAGCTTGTCCTACAACATATAATAAAGGTATGGAACTAGCTAAGGGCAATTATATCATATTCCTAAGCAGTGATACTGAGGTAATGGAAAAAGGCTGGATTGAGGAAATGCTTATGTTTGCACAAAGAGAAGATATAGGGATAGTTGGTAGTAAACTATATTATCCAGACAAAACGATAAGTCATGCGGGAATAGTAGTGGGTCTTTTCGGTTCAGCTGGTTGTGGACATCGAAACTTTCCTAGTGATCATACTGGATACATGTGTCGTATGTATGCATCTCAAAATATATCAGCTGTGTCTGGTGCGTGTATGATGGTAAAACGTGATGTATTTGATAAGTGTAACGGTTTTCATGAAGGATATAAAGGAGCTTATTTTGATGTGGATTTTTGTCTTAGAGCTTCAGAGAAGGATTACAAGATAATATTTACTCCTTATGCAGAGCTATATCATCACATTGAAAAAAATCGTATGTCAGTAAGCAACAACTGCACTATAAACGATGAGAACAATGATGAAAAGCGGTTTACAAGTATTTGGAAAAACGAAATACAAAAAGGCGATAAGTTTTATAATCCAAACTTAACACTTGATTCTGATAATTATTCATTTAGAATTTAGAGAGATAAATATTAAGATAGGACTATTGAAATGCTAACAAAAATGAAAGAAGTTAAAGAGCGATTTTTAGCCAATGAAAGAATAGATAAATACGTTATACTCCTATTTGGAGCTATTATTTGTGTTTCGCTTGTACTATATTATCCATATTTAACATTCTCTAAGCTTTATGTTTTTAATGACATAGGAAGCGATACTTTCGACTGCTATTGGCCTGTATACACTTATTTAATGGATTGGATTAGAGAAGGAAATGGTTTGTGGAGCTTTAATATTGGTGTAGGTACAAGTGTATTATCACTTGCAACATTACTTTTTGACCCATTTAACATTTTTCTTTTATTTTCAACGAAGGAGACTTTAGTGTATTTTCTTCCATATATTGTTATTCTAAAAATGATATGTTCTGGACTTTTGTTCTTCTTTTATCTTAAATATATTGGTATTTCGTCAAAAGCTTCTTTTATCACATCGCTAATGTATACTTTTAATGGATACATAGTATTATGGGGACAACATTATCATTTTGCATTATTGTTTATTTTAATTCCCCTTGTACTTTGGAGTTATGAGAGGCTTGTGTGCCAGAATAAATGGCTTATGTTTACTGTATCTATAGGGTTAACAGCAGTATATTCATACTATTTTTTCTATATGCTTTCTATTTTCCTATTCATATATGCCATCACTAGATATTTTGCTGTGGAGAAGTTTAACTTTAAAAAGACTTCAAAACTATTCTTGAGGGTATCAGGAGCTTATTTACTAGGAGTAGGCTTATTTATGGTATTAATTGCACCTACTGTTTATATTGCTCTTTCAAATCCTCGTGTATCCAGTAGTTTTACTGGAATGTCTTTACTTAGTACTGCTTCACCTCTTGAATATCTTACTATGGCATCAAGAATTTTTTCAAATGATATGATAGGCATGGCATTTAATTTTAAGGGCTTTTATAACTATTATGAAGCACCTCAACTGTATAGTGGACTTATTGTTTTACTTTTGATTCCACAAATATTTAAACTAGCTAATAGACGTAAAAAAATTTCCTACATTATATCAGGAGTAATCTTGATATCTATTTTAATATTCCCTTTTGGGGTATATTTTATGAACTTTTTTAGTCATTACAAGTTTAGATGGACCTTTATTATTATAGTGTATGGGTTAATCCTTTGTGCCCAAATATTGAATGATGTTGTTTCTACGAAAATATTTAGTAAACCATTATTTATATCAACCTTTTTGGGATTAATGTTTATATTAGTAATTATTGGTTGCAAAAACTTAGCAATGATGCATCTAAATTTAGACACAAAACTTTATGAGGCCGTGGGCTCTATATTTCCAATATTTGCAGTAGTGTGCTTTTTATGTTTCTGGTTTATCTACTTTTTAAAGTATGGCAACAATCCATTTGGCAAACGGCAATTAATAACACTTTGCATGATGTTATGTTTAGAAATGGTAGTCCTAAATTATTTTAGTGTAAATTTATCTCGGTTGACGGTTAGTCCTGATTATGTAGAAAACAAGCATGGGTACCTCGATTATAGTAATGATGTTGTAAACTATATAAAAGAAAATGATAAAAGTTTTTATAGAATTGATAAGTCTTATTTTTCAAGATTTTTAAATGATCCACTATTTCAAGATTATAGAGGAACCACGTCTTATAATTCCCTAAACCATCCTTCCTATATCAAGTTTTTACAAGAGACTAAGACAATGGATTTCTCTAATAGGTCTACAAATTATATCTATGGATTAAATGGAAGACCATATCTTGAGAGTCTACTCGGAGTGAAATACTATATAGGACTTAGTGAGACTGACTGTCCAATCGGGTTTAGCTTTGTGAAACAATTTGGCAATGTGTACTTGTTTAAAAATAATTATGTTCTTCCTTTTGGTTTTACTTATAGTAAATATATGGAAAAGAAAGATTTTGATAAGTTACAGGAGTATTCTGCGAATATGACATTACTATCTGCATTTGTTATTGAAGATGAATCAAAAATTCCAGATGATTTTGGTAATATTAGTGAATTACATAACCAAAGTATACCAAATGCTGACTATAAACCTGTAAATTTTGATGCAGAGATAATAACTTATAAAAATATTGAGGAGATTTCTGGTGGCTTATCTGAAAGATTTGAATATAAATCTACAACAAATGATCCAATGATTACTATTCCACTTACTCAAAAAATATCTGGAGGTGTAATGAAAGTTAAATTTAAAATTACATCATCAACTCCAGGAGTGGGTCAGATTTTTTGGGCAGATAAAGACAATGTTTTTACTGAAGCAAAAAGTAAAGTTTTTAATTTTGAACAGTCTGAGGAGGAGTATGACATTTTTATTGGCAATGTATCCCCTTCTGTGATCAGAATTGACTTAGGGACTAATCCAGATATGTATATTAGTATTGAGAACTTTGAAATTTTATATCAAGATATGAATGAATATAAAAGAATTATTTCAGATCTATCTGCTGAGTCGTTGAATCTAACTTCATTTTCTGATTCTATTGTTGAAGGTAATATTAATCTCTCTAAGAATAAGTTAATGTTTATTCCTATTCCTTATGACAAAGGATGGAGTGCTTATGTTGATAATCAACAAGTTAGTTTATTAGAAGTGAATATGGGTTTCTCTGGATTGTTTTTAGATAAAGGATATCATAATATAAAACTTGTGTATGTAGCGCCTTGGCTTAATGTAGGGATAATAGTTAGCATAGTATCTGTCCTAATAGTGCTACTAATCACGGCAAATTCATGGAGAAAAACAATGTGAAATAAAGGTTTTTTTAGGGAATAAAAATAGCTAAAAAAGTTCGAAAAAATAGATGGAATAGCCTAATATCAAGGGTTTATTCCAGTATTTGCTTTGGTTAATAGTACTAAAAATTATATAATAAAATATATGCTGCTGTATATTAATCAAAATAAAAGAGTGGATAAGTTATAGGGTAAACATTATATTTGCCCTAAAATATTTAGAGAACAGAAGTAATAGAATTCTATGATTGAGTGAAATGTTTAAAACAAATATAAAAGAGTATAGCTGAAAGGAATAAATTCTAAATATGATTAACTTTAACATACCACCATATACAGGCAAAGAAATAGAATATATACAAAAAGCTATTCAAAACAATAAAATATGTGGTGATGGCGAATTTACAAAAAGATGTAGTATTTTTTTGGAACAGAGATTTAAAACAAAAAAAGCTCAACTTACAACTTCATGTACCCATGCACTTGAAATGGCAACTATGTTATGTGATATAAGATCAGGTGATGAGGTTATTATGCCTTCATATACCTTTGTATCAACTGCAGATGCTTTTGTAATGAGAGGTGCGAAAATAGTATTTGTTGATATCCGACCAGACACGAACAATATAGATGAAAATCTTATTGAAGAAGCAATAACCACGAAAACTAAGGCCATAGTACCTGTTCATTACGCAGGGGTTTCATGCGAAATGGATATAATTAATGAGATTGCGAGGAAACATAAGCTATTTGTCGTTGAGGATGCGGCTCATGGTGTCATGTCTACTTATAATGGACAAGCTCTTGGCACAATTGGAGATTTTGGCTGTTTTAGCTTTCATGAAACAAAGAACTATTCTATGGGTGAGGGTGGAGCCTTATTAATTAAGGATGAAAAGTACATTGAGAAAGCAGAAATTATAAGAGAAAAAGGCACAAACAGACGTAAGTTCTTTAGGGGGCAGATTGATAAATATACTTGGGTAGATTTAGGCTCATCTTATTTACCAAGTGAACTTAATGCAGCATATTTATTTGCGCAGCTTGAATTGGTTGATGAAATTAATAATGATAGATTAAAAGCATGGAACATGTATTATCAAGGATTACAAGACCTTTCCTATAAAGAAATGCTTGAGCTACCAGTTGTACCTAAAAATTGCGTACATAATGGACATATGTTCTATATAAAGTGTAGGGATTTAAATGAGCGCACAGCACTTATTGCATATCTGAAGCAAAATGATATTATGGCAGTATTCCATTACATACCTCTCCACTCTGCTCCAGCTGGATTAAAGTTTGGACGGTTTTTTGGTAATGATAGATACACTACTAAAGAGAGTGAAAGAATGGTACGCTTGCCAATATATTATGGAATTGGGGAAAATAATTTACAGTATATAATTGAAAAAATAGATAAGTTTTATAAGTAATAAGAGGTATGTCTGTGACGAATGAGTGGCTTTGCAGATTAAATATCGCCCAAATGAAGTGTAAGATATATGATGAAGCTGAACTTAATGAAAACATTAATTTTTTTATTAAATAACAATTTCGGAGGAGTATTTTTGATTTCAAATACTTTAATTCAAACAAATAATAAATATTGGATTCCAAAGGATGCTAAAGCAGAAAATATATCATTTCCAGATGAACACGACTCTTTATTTGAGATTGAAGAATCATCATTTTGGTTTCAACATAGGAACCAGTGTATTATGAATGCATTGAAAAAATATCCACCAAAAGGAATGTTTTATGATGTTGGTGGCGGAAATGGTTGTGTTGCAAAAGCGATTCAAAATACAGGATATGATGTTACATTGATTGAACCGTACGAAAAAGGGGCTTATAATGCTGTTAAACGAGGGGTAGAGACAGTGGTTTGCTCTACCTTGCAAGGCTCTGGAATACCACGCGATTCTATTCCTGCGATAGGAATATTTGATGTATTAGAACACATAAATGATGATATTGCATTTTTGAGTGATTTAAATAGTTATTTGGTAGATGGTGGAAAGTTATATACTACTGTACCAAGTTATCAATTTTTATGGTCTGAGATAGATAAGGAATCATATCATTATAAGAGATATAGATTATCAGCTTTGAAAAATAAACTTGAAAATGCAAATTTCGACATACTGTATCAGACATACTTTTTTGCATTGCTACCAATACAAATATATTTATTAAGAACTCTACCAAGTAAATTAAAGATAAAAAGAAACGAAAAAGTAACGCCAAAAGAGCATAAACAGACTTTGTTAAAACCTATTACAACCATTTATTCTAAAATAGAGACATTAATTTTAAAAAAGATGTCTTTGCCTTTCGGAGGGAGTTGTTTGGTCGTAGCGCAAAAAAGAAAAGAAAACAATTAAAAAGAGTCATGGGTTCTTTTTGTTTCAGTATAGGGATAACAATGTGACTTACACCTAGAGAATGGCTGAACCAACAAACTAAACAAAAATGCTAGGCGTTACTGAGTATACTAGCATTAGAAATCTTGTAGGGCGCTGACAAGTACAGTGATAATGATTATCAATTCATTGAAACATAAGGTGCTTAATGATAAAATACAAGTAGATTTGACAGCATTTGATGCTAATCTGATTTACTAATGTTCAAGAATTATTGATATAAGATGAGGTAAAGTTACGGATGAAGATTATTGATGCTTATTGGGAACAAAGAAATATAGGGGTTAAAGCCTTTGAAATTGAACTGTCGAATAACGATTGTTTGGAAAGCGTTATTACCTCTGAACAGGAAATAATATCGAAGGGTGCGGAATATATTGTTGTAAAGATACCTGTAAATATGCCAGAATTACTTTTTGGACTGCCTAAATTGGGATACACTTTTGTTGAAACTGCTTTCTCAATAAGCCTACGAAAAGATAATTATATAGTTCCACCATCTATTGCTCGTCTTGACAGGGGTGTGGAAGTAAGACAAGTAATCAAAGATGTTGAAATTGGAAATATATTGTCAAGCATTAAAGATAATATGTTTGATACAGATAGAATTTCAATTGACCCATACTTTACTAAATTTCAATCATCGAACAGATATTTTTGTTGGACAAGTGATATGATTAATAGCGGATGCAAGGTGTACAATGTGAGTATTAAGGATAAAGATTTTGGTTTTTTTATAAATAAAGAAATAGATAGTTCAACAATGTATCCAGTTTTGGGGGGGATTTATACTGAATATAAAGGAAAAGGTAGTGGATGTATAATGTCTAAAAAATGTATAGATACAATTTGGTTAACAGGCATTAATAAAATCATCTCTACAGTCGTTTCTAATAATCTTCCTATTTTAAAAATATGGCTAAGTTTTGGTACTAAAATAGATAATCTAAACTATGTATTTGTTAAGCATAATATGGAAGGTGGTAATATATAATGAACCAGTATAGTAACAGATAAATATTCCACCTGTGTTTGTCCTGTATATTTTGATGTAATAATGATGCATTAAGAGACTGTTTTGTTATAATTAATAAAGAACATAAACGACTTGACATTTTAGTAAATAATGCAGGGGTAATGAGAGATGCTCTTATAGGTGTGATTTCGACGAATATGATGAATGAAGTATTTTATGTGAATGTATTTGCAGTAATAAGTATGATTCAATATGCAACAAAATTAATGGAAAAAAATAAATCAGGTAGTATTATAAATTTAACTTAAATAGTTGCTTTGAATGGAAATGCAGGTGGAACCGTTTATGCTGCTAGTAAAGGTGCTGTAATTTCTTTAACAAAAAAGTGTAGATGGATGTGCACAAATTTAATATTATGATTAGAGGTACAAGAAATGATGCTATCCTTTGTAATCCCTTGTTATGGTTCTGAAGGAACAATAACAAACGTTATTAATGAAATAAGCTCGGTGGTTGGGGCATCAGAACATAACTATGAAATAATATTAGTCAACGATAGCTCACCAGATAAAGTAATAAAAGTGATTAAGGAATTGGCTTTAGTTGATAAAAAAATAAAAGCCGTTGATCTTGCAAAAAACTTTGGACAGCATTCTGCCCTAATGGCAGGTTATGCACATGCATCAGGTGATATAATAATTTCTCTTGATGATGATGGGCAAACTCCTGCTAATGAAGTTTTTAATTTGATTAAAAAGTTGGATGAAGGATATGATGTCGTTATTGCAAGGTATGCAGATAAAAAACACAATATTTTTAGGAATATTGGTAGTCATATAAATGATGTAATGGCACAATTATTGCTAGGAAAGCCAAAAAATTTATATCTTTCTAGTTTCACTGTAGTAAAAAGATTTGTTATAAATGAAATGCTTAATTATAAAAATTCTTATCCCTATATTGCAGGGTTGTTATTGAGAACAACTAATAAAATTGCAAATGTGGATGTTATTCACAGGGATCGAAGCAATGGGAAGTCAGGCTATACATTTAGTAAGTTGCTTTCCCTTTGGATTAATGGATTTACTGCTTTTTCTGTTAAACCGCTTAGAATATCAATTTCTTTTGGTATAATATTTGCTGTTATTGGTTTTATAGTAGGAATATATACAGTTATCAATAAGTTTTTAAATCCGAGTGTACCATTAGGCTGGAGTTCTACGACAGCACTTTTATCTTTTTTGGGGGGTATAATTCTAATTGTATTGGGTATGGTTGGTGAATACATAGGTAGAATTTATATAAGCATAAACAATAGCCCACAGTACGTAATAAGAGAATTATTGAATTTAGATGAATGGAAAGAGCCAAATAGATGACCTTTATCATTAGGTCCTGTTTAAGAATCCAGTGGCTATTTGTTTGTAATGGTATTAGGTATATTCTTTTAAAAAAAGATTTCTAAAAATCGAATTATTGGGATACTACTAATTGTTATTGGAATAACGGTTTTTACAATATTTACATAGGTAAGTTTTAAGATTTTATTTAGGATGGGCTAATTATTGTATTTGAATAATTAGTGTGGGGTATTGAGATAAATTTATGATATCTATAATTATACCAAACTATAACAAAGCAATTCTGCTTAAGAATTGCCTAAATTCAATTATTAATTGTAAGAGCACTAATTATGAAATTATTATTGTGGACAATGGGTCAACTGAGGCATTTTTGCCACGAGATAATCAGACCAACGTTAAATATATTGAGCTAGAAAGCAACTTTGGCTTCTCAAAAGCTGTCAACATAGGCATAAAGCAGGCAAAAGGTGAATATATTGCTATTCTTAATAATGATACAGAAGTAGATCCTCATTGGATTGATAATGTAATTATGGCTTTTGAGCTGAATCCAGATATAATACATATTACCTCAAAAATAAAAAGTCTCCGTAACAAAGATATTCTTGATGATGTAGGAGATGTAGTCTTATTCTCTGGCAAGGTCTACAAAATAGGCAATAATGAGAAAGATGTAGGCCAATATGACCAACAGAAATTTATATTCGGTGCCAGTGGATGTGCATCTGTATATCGACGAGAGTTCTTTGATAAAGTAGGCTATTTTGATGAAGACTTTTTTGCATATTTGGAAGACATAGACCTTAGTTTCCGAGTTAACCTTCTTGGGTATAAATGCTTATATGTCCCTAATGCTGTAGTATACCATGTTGGCAGTGCGACTACAGGAAGCCAATATAATGAGTTTACAATATTCCATTTAGCACAAAATACAATAAGTATAATTGTTAAGAATTTTCCTACAAAGATATTATTTAGATCGATGTTTGCAATCCTGACATACATTTTATCATTACTAGCATTCTTTATAATGAAGGGTTTTGGTAGAGCATATTTTAAAGGTCTGATTAGTGGGATAGGAATGGTGAAAAAAATGATGCTCAAAAGACGTGAAATTATGAGTACGCGTGTGCTTACCGATGATAAAATCATAAAGATGTTTAGAGCCAATAAAACTCTATATAAGGTGTCTAAAAAACGTAGAAAGCAGTAAAAATATTAGGTGTATTTTTTACAGAAATACTATTGTTTAAGAGATTGAGACCGCATTTTGCAGATGTATTGTAATATAAGAAAATATTTGTATAAGAGAATACTACCAGCTATAAGTATTGATTTTTACTCGCTCACGTGATAGGAGAAGAATAACTAATGAAGGATATAGCAATACAAGTGAATAATTTGTCAAAAGTTTATAAATTATATGATAAATCCGTTGATAGATTAAAGGAATCAATTAATCCTTTTAAAAAGAGTTATCACAAGGATTTTTACGCATTGAATAATGTGAATTTTGAGGTAAAAAAAGGTGAGACCATAGGAATAATTGGGAAAAATGGATCTGGGAAGTCCACGTTACTAAAGATAATAACTGGAGTCCTAAACCCGTCAGCTGGAAATTTAGTTGTAAATGGAAAAGTGTCTGCCCTTTTAGAACTTGGGGCAGGTTTTAATCCAGAGTTTACAGGGATAGAGAATATTTATCTTAATGGGACAATAATGGGATATTCTAAAGAGGAAGTAGATAAAAAAATAAACGGTATACTTGAATTTGCGGATATTGGAGACTTCGTTCATCAACCTGTAAAGACTTATTCCAGTGGTATGTTTGTAAGATTGGCTTTTGCAGTAGCAATAAATGTGGAACCGGAAATACTAATTGTTGATGAAGCTTTAAGTGTAGGGGATTTATTTTTTCAAACAAAATGCTATAGAAGATTTGACGAACTAAAGAAAAAGGGAAGTACAGTCATTTTCGTTTCGCATGAGATGGGAAGTATATTGAAATATTGTGATAGAACCATCGTTTTAAATAATGGGGAAAAAATTTTTGACGGATTACCAAATGAAGCAGTTGATATATATAAACGGATTTTGGTTAATTTGTATAACAATGCAAGCAATATAGCAAACAGTATCGAGGATAAGGGGAATACCTTAGAAAAATGGGATGGAGATATCATAAAGAACCCAAACAGGTTAGAATATGGAGATTATAGAGCAACAATTTTTGATTATGCCATTTTTGATGATCAAAGCAGGATTACATCTCAACCATTTAAAGGAAGCCATTGTAGTATTTGCATGAGAGTTAAATTTAATAGTGATATTGAAAGTCCAATTTTTGCCTATACAATTAAAGACAAAAAGGGAGTAGAGATAACAGGTACAAATACTTGGAATGAAAACGTAATTACAGGTAATATTAAAGCAGGTAATGTCGCTGAGATAAAGTTTGAACAAAAAATACCTCTCCAAGGCGGAGAATATCTTTTGTCTCTAGGTTGCACAGGGTATGATAAAAAAGGCGAATTAGTTGTGTATCATAGATTATATGATGTAATTTCATTTATGGTTATTTCCACTTCAAATACGACAGGTTATTTTGATCCATACTCTACTGTAAATTTAAAAATTTATGATGAACTTTAATGGGAGTGTATAATATTGGCAAAAATTAATGTGGAGTTTTACACTGGACAAGATAAATATTCAGATGGTGACATAGAAAATGATATGTTGGCTTATGCGAAAAACCATTTAGACATAGATGAAATTTCTTTGTCTGATGGAAGATGGCCTGTTTTTTATCATTTTTCAAGGCTAAGAGAAAATATATTAAATTGGTACAATTTCAAAGAGGACTGTACTATACTTGAGGTGGGTGCTGGTTGTGGTGCGCTTACTGGTATGTTATGCAAAAAAGCTAAAAGAGTATATTCAAATGAAATGTCAATGAGAAGAGCTGAAATCCTTTATAATAGATATATTAATATTAATAACTTAGATATTATTGTTGGTAGTAT
>JAEZIV010000451.1 GCA_023436515.1 Bacillota bacterium | reverse complement strand
TTAATTTCTCTTTATAACACGTATATGAAAGTATGTTAATTCTTATTGAAGCGCCGTGTACCGAACGGTATGCACGGCGCTGTGAGAGGTCGGTAGCTGAAATAATCGGCTACCTCCTACTCGATTTATAATTCTTCAAAGGTTCAAACCGGAATAAAGGTAAATATTTAGCGTGTTTTTAATTAAATACACTATTGTAGGTATTTAAGATATTAGATAAAATACATTTAAGGAAATATATTTATTATAGTAAGTAACAGTATGAAAAAAAATTATGTGTAGGTGTATAATGCCAAATTTTAGACACAATGCAATACAAATGGACGAAATAATAAATAAGACCATTCAGGCACTTGATTCCGGCAAAAAAGAAATAATTGAAATTGCTGAGAACTCAAGAAAGGAGTGCGCTCGCCTGAAGGACGAGCTTGAATCTTTAAAAGTTCAAGTGTTTGAAATTTTGAATGAGATAGATAATCTTGAGCATTTACTAAAATCCAGTAAGAAACGACTATTTGATGTTAACAGAGATTTTCAGAAGTATAATCAGGAGGAGCTGGCAAAGGCGTATCAAGCTGCAGACGATCTGCGAGTAAAGCTGGCTGTTAAGCGTGAGCAGGAAACCTTTTTAATAAAAAGACGAAATGACCTTGAAATAAGAATAAAAGAATCCATAAAAACTCTTGAGAGAGCTGATAACCTTATCGGCCATGTAGGAATAGCCCTTGAGTATCTTAGCAGTGATCTTAAGGGTGTGGGAGCACATATGGATAATCTTCAGCAAAATAAACTTTTGGGGCTAAAAATAATAGAGGCTCAGGAGGAGGAGCGAAAGCGTGTAGCAAGAGAAATTCACGATGGTCCCGCTCAGTCAATATCAAATGCGGTTATAAAAGCTGAGATTTGTGAAAAGCTTATGGAAAAAAATATTGTCGAAGCCAGAACTGAATTACATAACCTCAAACAAGTGATGAGAGACAGCTTGCAGGAGGTACGAAAAATTATATACAACCTGAGACCTATGGCACTTGATGATATAGGTCTATTGCCAACCTTAGAAAGATATGTTATTTCTTTTAAGGAGACTACAGGAATTAATGTCAGCTTTAAATACAAGGGGCTGGACGAAGCAATAAAACCTGTTATATCTCTTACAGTTTTCAGAATAGTGCAGGAGGCTTTAAATAACGTGTTGAAGCACTCAAGAACGCAGAATGCTGGTGTTGTGCTGGAGAAGGTAGGTAATAAGCTCAATATAAATATTTTTGATTTTGGTATCGGTTTCGACACGGAATTAATTAATATGGCTAATTCTGACCTTGCCGGTGGATTTGGTATTTTTAGCATGAAAGAGAGAGTCGCCCTGCTTGAAGGTGAATTCAGCATCCTTTCTGAGATAAACAAAGGAACAAAAATAAATGTAATTATACCACTCATAAATGAAGGGGAGGCTCTCGTAAATGGATAAGATAAAAGTAATGATTGCAGATGATCATGCTATGGTAAGACAAGGCTTGAAAACAATTCTTGAGCTCGAAGATGATATTTGTATCGTTGCACAGGCAGCAAATGGAGATGAGGCAGTAGAGCTTGCAAAATCGCTTAAACCCGATATTATTTTGATGGATATCAATATGCCTATTTTAAACGGTTTACAGGCTATTAAATTATTAAAACAGGAAAGTAGCAACTATAAAATAATTGTGTTGACTTTACATCAGGACAGAGAATATTTGTTTAAAACCTTGCAGCTGGGGTGTGAGGGTTATGTTTTAAAGGATGCTGAGTCATCTGTGCTAATAGAGGCAATAAGAAGCGTTTATAGAGATCAGACCTTTATACAACCAAATATGACAAGTGAACTGGTAAAGGAGTTCAACAGAGTAACCCTATACGAAAATGACAGAACCATTTCAAATAATCTCACCCTTAGAGAAATTGAGGTACTTAAGCTTATTGCTGAGGGTATGATAAACAAGGAAATTGCAAAAAGCTTATATATTAGTGAAAAGACTGTTAAAAATCATATTTCAAATATATTTAAAAAATTGGATGTAAACGACAGAACACAAGCCGCAATTTATGCTTTCAAGCACAATATCAAGGCATAGAAGGTCAATGCAGCTTATAATAAATAATGTATTGACATTGGTACAATTTACATAGTATTATATTAATAATTTCGAATAGATATCTGCTGTGAACGGGAACAGTAGACTGATGTGAACCTAAAGAGAGCTATCATTTGGTGGAAGATAGCGGTTTAAACAGTTGAAGCTCGCCCTGGAGCATTCCGGCTGAATAGTCAGGCCGGTACGGTTTTCACCGTTATATGATCAGAGAGAATTCAAGCTTGGAACCCTAAGCTATGAATTAAATTGAGTGGTACCGCGGAATATGCTTTTCGTCTCATAACTGAGATGAAAGGCTTTTTTATTTTATTTTTAGACATTTATTATTTTGTGGAGGTGCTATATGGAAAAGCTTATGGAAATCACAGTGGGTGGAATGCTTGCAGAAATGGCAGCTAAATACCCTGATCATGAGTGCGTTTTATACACAGACCGTCCTTTTAGAAAGACATATTCTGAGTTCAATTCTTTATGCGACTCAATTGCAAAAGGCTTTATGAAAATGGGTATTAAGAAGGGTGACCATGTCGCTATATGGGCTACTAATGTACCTGAATGGATCACAGCATTATTTGCAACAGCCAAAATTGGTGCAGTGCTTGTTACTGTAAATACAAACTATAAAATATTTGAGCTGGATTATCTCCTTAAGCAATCAGATGCAAGCACGTTAATTTTGATTGATGGTTTTAAGGATTCGAATTATGTTGAAATACTCAATGAGCTGTGCCCTGAACTGAAGGACTGCGAGCCTGGCCAGTTTAAAAGTGACAAGCTGCCTTTCCTTAAAAATGTTATTAGTGTGGGTGACGCAAGATATCCAGGGATGTTCAATTGGTCCGATATTGAGATTATGGGCAGTGAAATACCTGACGAGGACCTTTTTACCATAAGTAATTCACTTAATTGTCATGAGGTAATAAACATGCAGTATACCTCCGGAACTACCGGATTCCCGAAAGGAGTTATGCTGACACATTATAATATCGTAAACAACGGTAAGTGCATCGGTGATTGCATGCACTTTACACATGAAGACAGATTGTGCATTCCTGTACCTTTTTTCCATTGTTTCGGACTGGTCCTTGCAATAATGGCTTCTGTAACCCATGGAACAACTATGGTTCCACTGGAATATTATCAGCCGTTAAAGGTTATGCAGGCAATTCAAAATGAGAAATGCACTGCTGTTCACGGTGTACCGACTATGTTCATCGCCATGCTGGAGCACCCCGACTTCAAGACCTTCGATTTTTCATCACTCAGAACCGGTATCATGGCAGGTTCACCATGTCCGGTTAAGGTAATGCAGGAGGTAGTGGACAAGATGAACATGAAGGAAATTACAATAGCCTATGGTCAGACAGAAGCATCTCCGGTTTGTACTCAGACAAGTACAAAGGACAGTCTTGAGCATAGAGTTGCAACAGTTGGGCGTGCATTGCCCTTTGTTGAATGTAAGGTAGTAGACCCTGAAACAAATCAGGAGGTACCTGACGGAGTTGCCGGAGAGTTTGTAGCGAGAGGCTATAACGTAATGAAGGGCTATTACAAAATGCCCGAAGCAACAGCACAGGCAATTGATGCTGAGGGCTGGCTGCATACTGGTGATCTTGCAACCAGGGATAAGGATGGGTACTATAAAATAACCGGACGAATTAAGGACATGATAATAAGAGGTGGAGAAAACATATATCCCAAGGAAATTGAGGAATTTTTATACACACTTCCTGAGATCAAGGATGTTCAGGTTATTGGTGTGCCCTCCAAGGCATATGGTGAGGAGATAATGGCCTGTATTATTCTGAAGCAAGGCTTAAGCCTTACAGAGGAAGAGGTTAAGAATGCGGTAAGGTCACATATGGCAAGACATAAGACTCCTAAATATGTAAGCTTCGTTGATAGCTTCCCAATGACAGCCAGCGGAAAGATACAGAAATACAAAATGAGAGAAAATGCCATAGTTCAATTGGGCTTACAGGATGAGGCAAATATTGAAACAGCATAACACCGGACTTTACCAAAGCCAATTGCTGCTAAAGCTTTATATTCCAGAATAAAATAGTATTCGGCCTGTTTCAGGATGATTTGCTATAAGAGAGAAAGCTAATTTTTGGCTATAGGCTCATAGTAATTGACTTTTTGGTTATTGCATATTTATAATTTTATTAGATACATTTAAATTGCCAGCCTAAAACACTGGCAATTTTATTTAGTAAAGCTTTTATGGAGGAGTTTATGTCATTTATAAATGATTTAGATAAAAAGGTTTTGGTTTTTGACGGGTCGATGGGGAGGATGCTCATGGAGAACGGTCTCGGCCCGGGAACCTGCCCGGAGGAGTGGAATATCACACACCCCGAAATTGTAAGGAGTATATACAAAGGGTATATGGATGCAGGCTCCGATGTCATTCAAACAAATACCTTTCAATCTCACGCAATTAAGCTGGAGGAATATGGACTGCTGGAAAAGCATTACGAGATAAATTATCAGGCAGCCAAGCTTGCTAAAGAGGTGGCAGGAGGAAAATGCTATGTTGCTGCTTCTATCGGTCCTCTGGGGAAGCTTCTAGAGCCCTTTGGCGAGCTTACCTTTGAAAAGGCCTATAATACATTTAAGGATCAGATAATAGCAGTTACTGAAGGTGGCGCAGATATAATAAGTCTTGAGACCTTTACAGATATTAGTGAGTTGAGAATTGCACTGCTGGCGGCAAAGGAAAACTGCTCTCTCCCTGTTATTTGTTCTGTCTCGTATGAACAGAACGGCAGAACACTTATGGGTACTGAGCCGGGGGTATGTGCGGCTATACTCAACTCTATGGGAGCAGATCTCATAGGAACAAATTGCTCCTTTGGCCCTGAATATATGATAAAAATAGCTGAAAGCTACGGGGCGATTGGATTACCCTTTAGTATTAAACCAAATGCCGGCCTGCCTGAAATAGTCGAGGGAAAGCAGCACTTTAAGCAAACACCTGAAGGCTTTGCATGCTTTGTTCCTGATTTTCTTAAATATGGCGCAAGACTGGTTGGGGGCTGCTGCGGAACTACTCCGGAGTATATAGCAAAAGTAGCCGAGCTTATAAAGAGCTACCAAAATGAATACGGTGAGTGTTCTGACAGAAAGCCTGATGTAGACTATATTACTTCAGCATCCAGCAAGATTAGCTTCGATGCTGTAAGCACCGCTAGTATCGGGCGAATTGACGCAAGCAGGGATGGAGAATTGAAGGCTGCTTTAGAAGCAGGTGATATGGGAACTGTTACCGATGCCTGTATGGATCTTTTGGATGAAGAATGGGATATAATATTTATTGATATTGATTCATTAGAGGATAAAGCTGCTATGCTGATGGAGGGAATAGTTAAAGAAGCGCAAACCTACCTCAGGCAGCCCTTTATTATTAAATCAAATGATTTAAAAGCTCTTGAAGCCGGTCTACGGGTGTACAAGGGCAGGGCAGGTTATATTTCAAATAACCTGGAGGCTGAAAATATACTTGGCAAATATGGAGCTGTTGACTGTGGAGGCTATTTGACTAATGAAAACTGATTTTATTACTACCCTGGCAGGTTGTTTTATAGAAAAAGAGTATTTCAATGTAATAGGTAACGATCAGGATTTGCTTGATTTCAGCAGAGGTACTGCAAGTCTTTACAAGCATTTTCAGGGTATGACAGTAATTCTGGAGATAATAGACGGTGATAAGCTGAATATAGAACAGACTCGCCTTTTTATGGAGCATGGCTTGGATAGTCTGAATAACCTTAGTATGAATAATGCAACAATTTTCAAGCTCTTTCTCTATGACAGTGAGCCTGAGCTGGAAAAACTTGATGTTATTATTCGCGGACAGATTGATATTCCTGAAGAGAAGAAATTTCTAAAGGCCTATTCTCTCAATATAGCTGAAGGGAGTATTACCAAGCATTTTAATTATCCTACCTTTGATGCGAAAATTGAGAGAACCGTCAGGAATTTCTTTTCAAAGAAGCTGGATGTGAAATCTGCTGATACTGAGGAAATAAAAGAACTGCTTGAAAAACGTAAGAGCGATATGGATATAGAGATTAAGGTAAAGAAGCCCTGGATAACCTATAGCCTAATTGTCATAAATATTATCATGTGGGCGATAATAAGGCTGCTTGCTATTCGGCAGGGAGTGAGTTATAGCTCTCTGCTAGAGCCCTTTGGTGCAAAGGTGAACCTTCTGCTTCTTCAGGGTGAGTACTGGAGATTTTTATCACCCATGTTTCTACATGGTAACGAGATTCACCTTGTAGTAAATTGCTACTCATTGTTTATACTGGGTTCACAGGTGGAGAGATTATTCGGACGATGGAATTTTTTGCTTATATATTTTATTGCCGGACTGGTAGGAAACATAGCCAGCTTTTCCTTTTCTCAATCGAATGCTGTCGGTGCATCGGGAGCAATATTTGGTTTATTGGGTGCGCTGTTGTTCTTTTCCATACGGAGACCCGCGCTGCTCAAAAGCGGATTTGGCGCTAACCTGGTAGTCACAGTAGTGATAAACCTTGCTTATGGATATATGAATAAGCAGATTGATAATAATGCGCATCTTGGTGGTTTGGTCGGAGGTTTATTAGTGACCGGTGCAGCATATAAAACTAAGCTTAAGTCATCTAAGGAAAGCTTACTTAGGGTACTGTATGTAGCTATTACAATAGCTGTTATTGTGGGAGGCTTGTTCTTCGGATTCAATAACCGCAACAATAAGGCTGTTGCGATGGCGGCAGAGCTTAGTAATATGGATTCTCAAGGTAATTGGACACAGATAGAAAAGCTGGGCAAGGACATTCTGGAAATCGATCCAAGAGATGAAAGTATTAGAGCTAATGTATTGTGGATATTAACTAAGGCAGAACTCAATCTGGGTAAATTTAATGAAGGAATAGAACATGCAAGCATGTTGGTAGACATAAGCCCTCCTGACGGGCATATGCTGCTTGGAGTTCTTTACTACAGCGCCGGACAATATGAAAGGGCAACCCAACACCTTGAGAAAGCAAGGGATGAAGGCTCACCTAACACTGAGCAGATTTCAAATATACTTGAGGAAATAAGGACAAAAACAATTGAATAAAAGTAAATCTCAATACCGGCTTTTGATGGTATTGAGATTTTTTTATGTATGAACAAATTATTTTTTAACTAACCATACTGGAAAAATACTTATGAAAGCTAAGGTCAGCGGTCAGCTCCGGATGGAAGGAGGTTGCCAGCATGTTCTCCTGCCTGCAGGCCACAATATGTCCGTCAAGCCTCACAAGGACCTCTACTCCCGGCGCAGTTCCGACAACATAGGGAGCTCTGATAAATACCAGTGGAATTTCCTTCTGTGATATCTCAGGTAGGGAAATTTTGGTGGTAAAGCTGTCCAATTGCCTACCGTAACCATTTCTCATTACCTCTATATCCATTACCTCGAGATGTCTTCTACTATCGTTAGTAATGCTCTTGGCAAGAATAATCATACCCGCACAGGTACCCCACACCGGCAGCCCCTTTTCAATACGATGCCTAAGGGGCAGGGTAAGTTCAAAATCTGCCAGTAGCCTGCCGATAGCAGTACTCTCGCCCCCGGGAATAATAAGTCCATCTATTTGCTCAATATCCTTTTTATACTTAACCGAGAAGGCTTGAACATTCTCGATTTTATTAAGCATGTTAAGATGCTCCTGTACCGCTCCCTGTAAACCCAGGACTCCAATTCGTTTCATGTGCTATTCCTTTCTAATGACCAAGCAAAACCGTACAGACTTGAGTTAATGAATTTCTGAAAACTCCATATAGGGATAAATTCATTGAACTCAAGACATGCAGGTAAAAGGGTCAGCTGATTACGTTAACTTTATGGAAATCAAGCCTAAATAACTACCTCTGAGAGTGAGCCTATAGCTTTAAATTGCAGGTTACCAACCCCGTGAAGCATACAGGCTGTTTCCCGATAACTCCCTTACATCCAGAGAGTCCATTGCTGTACCCAACTCCTCTGAAACCTCAGCAACAACTGCGGGGTCATTGAAGTAGGTTGTAGCCTTTACTATAGCGCGGGCCCTCTTCTCAGGGTCTGAGGACTTGAATATACCCGAGCCTACAAATACACCATCACAGCCCAGCTGCATCATTAGGGCTGCGTCGGCTGGTGTAGCTATACCGCCGGCAGCAAAATTGATGACAGGAAGCTTACCATGCTCATGAACATAGAGAACCAGATCATAGGGAGCAGCATATTCTTTTGCTATGGTCATGAGCTCCTGTTTGGAGGCGCTTTGTACCTTGCGTATTTCAGAGGTTACTGTTCTCATGTGTCTTACCGCTTCCACTACGTTACCGGTGCCGGCTTCACCCTTGGTTCTGATCATTGA
>JAEZIV010000443.1 GCA_023436515.1 Bacillota bacterium | reverse complement strand
TTAATTTCTCTTTATAACACGTATATGAAAGTATGTTAATTCTTATTGAAGCGCCGTGTACCGAACGGTATGCACGGCGCTGTGAGAGGTCGGTAGCTGAAATAATCGGCTACCTCCTACTCGATTTTCATAAATATGAGGACTTGAACCTGAGAAGGCTCAAAGCGCTAGAAAAAGTGCTGAATGCACTTTTTTAGCTTTGAGTAGGAGCCCGGTACCGAAACCGCAGGTTTGGGTGGGCGACGTCATCAGTATGCGAGGCTCTGCCGAAGCAGACGGCAAGTCCTACTCCCGCAACCATGAAGAAACCCTTGAGATTACAAGTCTTGAGGGTTTTTTAGTTTTTAAGAATAAAATAAACTGTCCTGTTTTACAGTTTGTTTGACATTATGAAAATTAATAGAAAAACTATACTCTTGCTAATAAATGAATAACAACTATAAAAATAATATATATGCGATACTGATTTATAAATATCTGGTACATTTATTGATAGAATGGATGAGTATGTCTGCAAGAGTAATCTATCCGGTTGGAAGCGTGGCCTGTATATCCCAAACCCAAGTGGTCAAGATGCTGGAAATTGTACTTTGAGCTCGCAGGTCCGATGAGTGCTCTGATACTATTGAAGCATATCCTGCGGTGGCATTCCTGGCCAATATGAAACCAATACACGACGAGAGTGAGGTATACAAAGGGGGACAATTGGATGTCCTTGCTACAGTCGTTTTTTACAAAAATGGATGAAAACAAAGCTGACTGGAAGTGCTGAAGAAGTCAAATTTATCAAAAGAGAAATTTACGCAGGAGTATTAGGAAACTATTTAACAGATTACAATATAGCAGGATTAACAGTTAAAAATGATATTAAATCAAATACGCTAATTCTTGAAGGTGATATAGGGACACATGAATTTACAGACTCAACATATCGGAGTTATAATCCGCATACCAGAATAGTTGTAGATAACAAGACTTATCTCTATAAAGAAAGGATTCTCACTATTAACTATGTTGAAAATGATGGCGGTGTATATAGCTTAACAGAGACTGATAGAGGATACGAAATAAACGGAGAATATGATTTTTCGTTACCTAAAGAGGTGATCAATGCAGAACTAGATGAGTCTCAAAACTAAGTGCATAATATGTTGGCATTGCCTACGATTCACCAATTGTGAAAACATATTTTTAATTAATACATAGTTATATTAAGTAACACAAAAAAGCATAGTCTCTAAAAGAATAAAGATTTTTTCAACTATAAAGTAAGAGCTAGTTATGGAACATGCCCCCGTATTCAATTTACGGGGCATGTTCCGCAGTTCTTATTCCTAAAAGATATACGGATGACAATGGATGTGAAATTTGAAAAGAATTTCTTTGTATTTCTTGTAAATACATATTTGAACACAGAATGTTGCGCACTCCCGCAACCATGAAAAAACCCTTAATATGATAACTTATGATACATTATAAAAGCCAACAATCAGATTGTTATTTCTGACTGCCGGCTTCTTCTTAAGTTTATTCGTGACTCCAATTTAAGTAAAAAGTAAAATCTTGACTTTTGGAACGATCTAATATAATATTCGTTATGGATGTAATCAGTTTTGAAGGAATGATTTCGAATTTCAACTAACACTTCAAATAAGATATTTTCACTTAATACAGCTTTTGTGTTTCAACTTTTGTTTATATGGAGGTAAAAAATGACAACAATACGAGATGTTGCAAGGCGAGCCGGGGTTTCTCGCAGTACGGTTTCGCTTGTATTAAATAAGAGCCCACTTGTCAAAGAGGAGACAAGACAACACGTTCTTAATGTAATTGAAGAAATGAAGTATGTTCCCAACAATAACGCCCGGGGCCTAAGTAGTAAAAGCACAAATAATCTTGGCATTATCTTAATGTCTGAACAAGCTATAACCACTTCAATCTCAAATAGCTACGAGTTCAATAGTCACACCGGATTGACAAGCCAGAATATTAGCTATGGCATCATGTCAAGGCTTGCAGACACAGACTATGGTGCTACCATGGAGTATTTCTGCTCAATCGAGGAACCTGATGATTTCCCTATGATAATAAAATCCAAGCGTGTCGACGGCGTGTTCATTGTCGGGGCTCCATATAGCCCTCGAATGATTGAAAACCTAAAAAAGACGGGCATTCCATTTGTTATGGTGGGAATTAATAGTTATGAGGAAGGGATTGATTCAATCATGGCTGACCCCGGTGAGGGTATTTCGATTTCAATTGATCACCTATATCGAAAGGGTCACAGAAAGCCATGTTTAGTCAATTGCCCCCGGGCATACCGCTCCCACTATACCAGAAAGGATGCATTTGAGAAAGCTGTTAAGCAAATGCATCTGGAAGAAGCCTATTGGCTTTTGGAGTGTAAAAGCAATGATGGAAGAAGTGGATACGAGACATTTTCAAAGTTTTGGGAAGAAGGGAATCGACCAGACAGTATTATCGTTGCCAATGCTAATATCGCAATGGGTATCATGCGTTATCTATACGAGCAAAAGATTAGAATACCTGAAGATATCTCAATAATAGCCTATGAGGACTCAATGCTATGCAGTTACGCAACACCCGCATTAACAAGTATCAATGTGCAGAAGGAATTGATGGGGCAGAAGGCGGCAGAGTGTTTGCTCGCGAGGATAAAAAATCCGGGCAAGGAACCGGAGAAAATAATTATCCCCCCATATTTTGTGAGTCGAGACAGTGTGGCCAATAGAATATAAACTACGAAAGTAGTTTTACAAAAAATTTGGACCGATCAAAAAATATATTCAAAACCTATTGACTTTTGGACTGGTCCAATATAATATATATTTAGACCGGTCCTAATAGATTTATGGCTACCCTAAAGGCAATTAGTAACTTCTTAAAGAAATCCAGTAGCCTATGGAGAATGTTATCATCTCATACGAAGTTGCTTGAGGGGTAGAGTGCTTTTTTACAAAGTAGATGCAAGGAGGGGAATAGTGGAAGAAGGTCAAGATTATGATGTCGTAGTTGTTGGTGGAGGTCCAGCGGGTATTTGTGCAGCAGTATCAGCTGCCCGAGAGGGGGTATCAGTAGCACTTATTGAAAGGTACGGAATCCTGGGAGGAATGCTTACATCCGGACATGTTCATCCGATTCTGGGAATGATGGAACCAAACACAATGTATCATGAAATGGTTCAATTGCTGAAATGTGGACATGAAAATACTGAGACAATTGTTACTCGTAACGGTGCGGAATGTCATGTGGACCCTGAGGAAGCTAAACTGTCATTGCTGAAATTTACTTATGAAAACGGGGTACATATTTATCTTCAGACGCCAGTGGTTGATGTAGTTATGGAGGACAATCGTATCGTAGCATTGCGTATAGGCACCCAGGAAGGTATAAAAACGGTTTTAGGTAATGTGTTTATAGACGCCACAGGAGATGGATTTATTGCTGCACAGGCTGGAGCACCTTTTTTCTATGGTAGAGCCTCAGATGGCAGATGTCAGCCGGCTTCAGTTGAGTTTACGAGTGT
>JAEZIV010000426.1 GCA_023436515.1 Bacillota bacterium | reverse complement strand
AAACTAGAAAAATATCTCTACGAAGCAGACAAGGTAGTACTTGAAACAGATGGAGCAGGTATAGAAACTGCTAGAAACGTATACGGAACGAACCTGCTATACAGAGAAGTTGCAGCAAGTCAAACAGCGCCGGCAGAAGAACACTATTACCTGTACAACGCTCACGGAGATGTAACTGCACTCATAAACATAAACGGACAAATATCTGCAACCTATGACTATGACGCCTTTGGAAACATCATAACCCAGACAGGAAATGCAAACAATAACATTACCTATGCAGGGTATCAGTATGATAAAGAAACAGACCTTTACTATCTGAATGCGAGATATTATGATAGTAAGATTGCGAGATTCCTGACAGAAGATACGTATAGGGGACAGGCAAATGACCCACTTAGTTTGAATTTGTATACATATTGCCATAATGAGCCGATTATGTATTGGGATCCGACAGGAAATACAGCAGCAAATCTGAATGATTTAGTTATTGCAACTGGTTCGGGTAGTTGTATTAAATGGAATGGGAAAGATCCAAAAACGGGCAAATCAAGTGCTACTGTTACCGTTAATGGGGTTACAAAGACGATTATTGTAGGTGAAAATGGTACTTATTTAAAGGACAACAGGATAGTAATTGATAATGAAAAATTTGATAAAATGTTCACTAGTACATATAAAGGCGTAACTACTGCAGTTGATACAACTGTAAAAGGAGGACAAATATCAGCCAAAATAGTTGTTAATGAGGGCAATAAAATATTACATAAAGTCGAACTCCCGGGTTCTACTAATAATTATAAAGCTACTAATAATGTGATTGACAAAAAAACAGAGGGGACGGGGAATCCTAACTGGGATAACGCCAATATTGGTGGCAGGAAAATATTTGTTGTGGGTAACGGATACATTTGTATAGAATCTAATCCAGGAGACTCGTTAAATGACATCATGTACTTGTTGACAGGAATCAAAAATTATTATACAGACGATACGGCCTATAAGCCTAACCAAAAAAGGAAAAATGAATTTACTATGAACATAGATGACTATGTAACAGATTCTCAGTTGTCTATAGCTTTGGGATCTGTAATCACAAAGTATGGTTCAGATGGATTTACTAGGTCGCAGAGTGTTGTTTTGGGAAGGTTAAATAATATCATTACAAATCATATGAAACCAGGTGATTTCTCTGGAACAGAATTAGACCTTCAAGGAAAACCTGTACCAAAACCTGGAGGGGGTACATGGAATCATATGGATGAAATGAATAATTCATATGAAGGGCTTAAATCTGTCAGAAATACATTAGAAGGAAGTTTAAAAAATCCGAATCTTAAACCTGAAGTAAGGCAACATATTCAAGAGGCATTAAACAATACAAAATCTTATATGTCACAGATTGAAACACTGTATGGTAAGTATGGTAAAACACCGGGGAATGACTCGAATAATGGTAGTCCAGGGAGCGGTGGAACAGGTGGAGGAGGTTCTGGTGGCTCTGGGGGAACGAATCCTCCAATACTGCCGGAATTGCCCATATTTGAACCAATTCCTTTACCTGTATTTCCATGATGTAGTTTAAATACAAATTGGAGGATGAAAATAATGGAAAATTCAAAGAGCTACGTAATAATAACTGATATTGAGAAAAATGAAGGGATTGACGGTGAGATATATGTTAGCCCAGATTATCCCTTGACAGAATGGTACAATGTAGTCAGGAATAAGAGTATATCAGAATTGAACGACAGTGATGTTTCCAAATTTCTAAGGCAGAGTTTATTTCTAAAATATATTGTGCCAGAAGCATTAATTAGGTTAAGAAAAGATCCGACCAAAGGAGACCTCTACTGTGGAGAGATGCTAACCGCACTGTATAAAGTGGAGGATGTTTTTTGGATAGACAATAATGCTTTATTGAAAGAAGCACAAAATCTGTTGAATGACCTAAGAGGGGATAGTCAAGTTATAAAAAATTTAGAGTGGTTGTACGAAGGGGAAGAACAAGAATTCCAGGACAAGATAAAGCTTTTTGGTGAAAAGCTGAGGAGAATTGAATTTAACAAGTAAAAAGGAGAAGAATTTCTTGAATGTATATCAAACGATAAGTAGCATATGATATTTGCTGATATAAAGAATTATTCTGTAAGCAATAAAAAAATTGAAGATATGACTTTTAATGACTTCTTAGTAAGTAACTGTAAATTGATGCATCTTTGTATGGATTCATCATATATAGAATTTTACTACAAAGACAGAGATATATTAGATAAAGTATATAATAATTGTATATGTAATGGTTTGAATAAATACAGCATAAGTCTATTACAGATGTTTTGAAAAGGAATCTTATTGCTTGGTAGGATTGAAAGAGGAGTTGCATTTAAGAACCTTTTTTTACCCTATTATTGCATAATCACGATAAGACACAACATACCAGTACACCTATTTGTACACCTCCAAAACGCTCAATTACAGGCATGAGGTGGTTTCATGACCACCCACCCGACACACAAGTGCCCATTCCGACCACCTAATAGGAATCTCTGTTTCGCCGGCATTGCCGGCGAAGGTGACTGGCAGGTCGCTTGCGACCACGTGCCTTTATCCCGTACCGAAATCATATGAGGGACAGCACAATTTGTTCGGAAAGTGCTTAAAGGAACAGTCGTTCATATTGCCCTCAAATACCTTTTCAGTAATTGCAGAGGTATTCGTACCCTACAGACGATTGAAAATCGGAAACAGGGGCAACACGTCGCCAAACAAGGGTAAGCATTTCGCAGTTGAAGACGGTTGTTAAAAAACCAACTCTTTCAGAGAAGACAGCTCATCGACAAAGATATAGAAAAAGCTGCTGATTAGAGTCTAGCAAAAACATCTACAAAAGCACGGTGAAATGAAAAGTTAAATTCCACTTTGCATGGTTAAATTCCACCCCATATTGGAAGGTAATGCATAATCTGAATGAAAAATAGTTTACTACTGTCTTTTTAATATATATTTGCTATAATCAGAAG
>JAEZIV010000307.1 GCA_023436515.1 Bacillota bacterium | reverse complement strand
AGTCTTTACACCTGAGGTTCCAAGATCGATACCAATTAGAAAAGACAATGTATAGTCCCCCTTTCCGACGTTAACTTTATAATATTATATTATAAAGTATATCAATTATAGACTGGTATGTCAAAATGAATTTCAGTTTACTGCCAAGTTTTTATTTTGACTTTACTAAGGTTAAGTGGTGCTTCTTACAATAAAAAAAGACACATAGTTTTACCTATGCATCTTTAGATTTAACGCTATAAATAACTAAAATAAGTTATTAATTTATTCCCAGTTATGCTTGAATTCTTTATTGTGCCCCGACTAATAAAGAACTATTTCAAATCTGTCGAAGCCAATTGCCTCTCCAAAATGATCACTGTTAAAGCTGGTTTTTCTATATATACCGAAATCTGTAGAGTTTTTTTTCAACCAGATTGGAACCTCGATATCAAGCTGTTTGCATACAGCTATAAGACACTCCTCCAATTGGTCATGAAAGCTGTCATTTTCATCCTTCGGAGTAGCCCAGGCTTCCTTTATTAATTTCCCGTTCTTCACAATTCGTCCATATAGTTTCAAATTTTGATCCCCTTAAGTGATTTTTTATTACTATTATACAAAGACATGGATATTATATACCATATTTCAGAATAATTGTAGTCATAAACCGGAGGAGGGGAGGTACAATTCTCCGAAGGTAGCTCGGGCTAAAATGAGCAACCCACGATACTCTGAATAATGCCAAATGTCTCTCCTAGGAAAACAACTGATAAAATCAATGCAGACCGCGGTTCAAGATAACCACATATAGCCACCGACTGTACAGGCAAATCTCTAATAAACGAAAAAAATAAGTAACAACCCATGCCAGTATACATAATGTCGAGAATTATCAGTTTCCCCTTATCAGTTTCCCCTTATCAGTATCTCCTTATCCCCTGAATCAAGCTTAAGTCTAGTCACTTAGCTACTCAGCAAGTTTATAAATTTCGAACTTCCTTTTGCCTATGATCTGCTTTTCTAACCGTTTAAAACTAGTGTTATTTACCTTTTGGCTTTTGTCCATAGAAATCGCAATTACGGTGTCAGTACTGCATATTTCCTTTAGTGAGTCCAGTAAGTTATTTACACCGTCTGATCCATCCTGCCATTGAACTAAATTGCCATATGGTACGTCAGTAATGATTATATTCGGATTAATATCTGCTTTAATCTCCTGTAAGGCGTTTGCCTGGAACAACTGAACATCAATTTTTTTCTCAATCAGGCTTAATATTCTCCTAGCGCTTTCAATAGCACTTTTATGAGAATCCTTTTTATATTGTTGGTAAAGAGAATTAATCTCATTAATCCTGTGATTAACTCCTGCTTCAGTTAACAAAGATAGGTTCTTCTTTGCAATTTCAATCATCTTGATATCTATATCACTGGCAATAACCTGTGATATTGTTTTCTGATTCAGTAAGCCTAATACGGTTAATGAGTACCCTCCGCCGCAGCAGCAATCATACAAGCTTATATCCGTTTTCTTATTTGAGTATTGTAAACACCTTCTATACATCTCATTTACAAGCCTTACAGGAAAATTGGGTACACCACTTGCGTTATAGATAACCCTGCCACTTGCAAAATCTTCATAATTACTATTTTCACAGTATTTGTATTCCATATGCTTCACTTTCTATTAATATACTTATCACGTTCAGCTTTCTGTGCAAATATCATATCAAGTGCTTTACATATAGTCAAACAGAGCAGGTTTCTTTATTATATCCAGATTAAGGTATTCCAATGGTAGCATTGAACCATATGGTAGAAAATATCTAAAAGCCTTTATTTTATACTGCTATACTTTAAGCAAAGGTAACGGGAGGATTTTATGAAGTGATCTAAAGGTCAATCAACAATATTGAGGAGAACCTTAATGATACTATTAGTCCTGAACAGATAGCAAAAGTGCCAACTTTTCTACAACTCATTTCTATCGAATTTCCCAAGCAATGGTTGGAGCTTCAGTGAAAGACTATGTAAGAAAATGTAGATAAGATTTAATTAATTCTCCGGCACACCGATAATAGTTCCATCCTGCTTAACCTTATCGATAGCTTCATGCATTTTACCAAGGACCTCCTTATATCTCAGCCCGCCGCCCGGTATTTTACTAATTCCGATCCGTATATTCAATGGAATAGCCTTATCCTCGTAAATAAGACAGTTACCGTTCAGTTCAGTTATTTTTTCTGCCATACCCTTTGCATCAGCTAATGAATAAAACCTGGTTACAACAACAAATTCATCGGGCCCAATACGGAACATCATCATTTCATCAGTTATTGCTGAGTCCATACGTTTCGCAGCTTCAGCAATAATAATATCTCCTGCAGCATACCCGTAGGTATCATTTATAGTTTTTAATTTACAAATATCGGCACACAAAACATAGGTATCCTTTAATGCTTTAAGCTCATCATATAGCTTGGTAATATCAACCTTTCTCAGTCCTGACATATTACAACCTCCGCTATCAAAATTTGGTTCAAGTTTTGGAAACAATTCAGAAAAACGGTGTTCTCTGCGGAATATAGAGGGTAATACACCCCAAAATCTCAAGAAGGCCCTGGAGAATACTTCCGGAGAAGCATACCTGTAGGTTAGGGCAATATCAATTATGCTTTTCTCAGTGTTTACCAGCTCGTATGCCGCTGCACTCAGTCTGCGCTTTGAGATATACTCTCCCACCGAGCAATTTAATGCATAGGCAAATAGCTTTTGCAGGCCTGATACCGATATATAGCATTCCTTAGCCAGGTCCTCTACAGTACATTGTTCGCACAGCTTCTTTTCCACAGCATCTAGAGCTGTTACAAGAACTGATAAATCCCGCATAAAACTCCCTCTCTCATAATTCGATAACGTTATCTGTATATAATTATATCATAATGTCAGGACGAGACTTGATGTTTTGTGTATGAATATTTTTGAGACTCCCTACGAGACTGTTATAATGCTTAAGGTTATACTAGACTATCTGTTTTGGTAAGACTAATGAAACGAGAAAATCCGGCTTGGTTTGCTAACAGTTCAGCCATATTACCCACCTCTGCCACAATACCAGCTTCCATATAAATAATCTGATCGTACTGCTCCAGTAAATCTGCTCTCAGATTGTGGGTGATTGTAATCAGGGTCAGCTCCTCCATTGAAAGGAGTCTGCTCTCAATATCGCAAGCAGTCTGCATATCTACCGAAGAGGTTCCCTCATCCAGGATAAGTAACGGCTTTTGACGGATCAGGGCCCTTGCCACCGCCACACGCTGACGCTGACCCCCTGAAAGATTGGAACCGTTCTCTCCCACCTTGTATTGAAGTCCCTCCGGAGTGCGCTCAAGAAACTGCTCCACTCCGCTTGTTGTTAACGCAGCATTTAAATCCTCGTCGGTAAAAGTATCGTATAAGGAAATATTTTGCAGGATACTATCGTCAAACATGTAGATGTTCTGATGGATTACAGAAGCCATACTCTGCACCTTTTCTATATCCAGCTCACGCAAGCTTATATTGTCGTATGTAATGCTCCCCTCATATGAGGAATAATAACCCGTTAGTAGCTTTATCAGTGTCGTTTTCCCGCATCCACTTTTTCCGACTATTGCATATTTCTTGCCTTTATGCAGGGTCAGGCTTGTGTTCATCAGAATTGGTCGAGCTGCCTCATAGGCAAAGGACAAATCTCGAATTACGATACTATCCTTAAAAGAGGGCTCCATAGTTCCTGTAAACGACACGTCGGTGTACTCCGCCAGCTCTTCAATACGCTTTATAACAGGCTTAATACTTTTAATCATGGGAACATTCTGCAGAATCATCATAACCGGGCTAACAAAGGTGCCCGAGAGCTGAATCAGTGCAACCAGTGTACCTGCGGTTATACTGCCTTTGATGATCATATAGGCTCCGATAAACAGACCGGAAAACTGGGTAAGATAGGCCAGAATCCCCGAGACCCCTTCGTTTAGCGCAAACAGCTTATCCGCCTGATATTTGACGTTAGCTGTCTTATCGTTTTCATATGAAAACGCCCTTTTAATATGGCTGCCTATCTGAAAGGACTTGATAACCTCGAAGCCCGAAAAGTAATCCTTTAGCCTTGTAGTGAACCTGGACAATTGTTTTGAGAGCGCATCCTGTCTTGTCTGCAGAGAATTTCCCATAAGCCCCGGAAGCAAAAGCATGACAATCATGCAACCAATAAGGCACAATGCAATAAAGGGGCTGATCACAAAAAGCATAACGATGGTTACAATAAACATTATTGCATATTGCAGCGTCGTCAGAATCGGGGTGATGTAATTTTCTTCGATTAGTTTTATGTCGTTGGTTAAAGCAGATATATAATCTGCCGTGTTTACACCGGTAAAATCCTGAACACTCCTTTTGAATATGCCGTAGAAAGCTCTTTCCCGCAGCATTTTTATCAGATTCCTGATTAACCGTTTACTGCATAAGGAATACAAGTAGCTGATAATGCCCAGTACGGTTATATAGATAACAGAAATCAGCAATATTCTTTGGAAGGACGACATATTGCCACTTAAAGCAGTATCAATGACCTTTTGAAGAAGCTTTGCCAGAAATACGGCTGCTACTGAGCTGATGATATTCAGCAGCAATGTAATAGTAAGTATAAGCTTGTTTTTTTTAAGACACTCTTTCATAAATGGCCTCCGCATATTAGATGTTTATCTAATTTATTATAAGCTTATATTATCATTACATTTAACTAGTGTCAATTAAATTAGATGAATATCTAATTATGACAATCAAAAAGAGCGCTATTGCGCCTCCTTGTGTTGAGTGTTCAGTTAGCTTGAAATATGATGAATGCTCTAGTAAGTTCCAATACGCTTTTAATTTGGATGAGCTGCCAGAGGTTAAAAAAGGAGTATCACCATGAATTTTCACTTGTGATACTCCCCTTGTGTTTTGTAAACTTTATTATTTGAAGCTATAAAAGAGTTTCTTCCAGCTCCTTGATGAGGTCCTTCAGATTTTCCTTCTCCAAATGGTAGTATACCTTTCCATCCTTTTTCTCAATACGTACAAAGCCGCAATTTAAGAGAAAATTCATATGATGGGACATTGTTGCCGCAGTCAGTCCTAATTGCTGAGCAATCTCCAAATTATACTTTGGGCTGGCCTTGAGTGATGAGATTATTTCAAGCTTGCTGCTGTCACTCAAAGCCTTTAGCTTTATCAGCAACGCTTTATTTGAATCCAGACGAGTCCTCCTGTTTTTAACCTTATTACTAAGTAATCCATAATAACAGCTTTTATCGAACAAAAACTGTGAAGCAGGAAATATCAGCGAAGGATAGATCGTGGCAGACTGGGCAAATTTGTTCATTAATTCATGGAACTCCTTGTCTCCATTATTTCTAACCACCTCATTGTACTGGATAAGTAGTTTTTCAAGGGGTTTGCCAACCTCCTCTACAGCCTTACGGAAGGCTTCTGTATTGGAGTTTACTGTATTAACCAGCTGTGCTATGTGTTTAGTGGGCTGCCGCATGATACGCAGCATTTTCCATTTGGCAGTGGTTTCAAGCTCGCTCCTATCCAGTAATTGAATAATGCCCTCTAAGGTGTCCGGAAACTCGGTGTTCATGTCATTATCAAGAACCGTTTTAATTATATGAATGATTTGAGAATTGATTTTATCATCTGTCAGACTCTCCGGCGAGGTAAGCCAGCTTCTGTTTTCAGTAATCAGCGACATGAGTATGAGACAATAGCTGGAGTCTTTTTCATTGAAGAACAGCTCATCTTCTTTACACTCTACTCTGTTTTTAGTAAATGCCTTAACGTATTTATCATATATTTTTAAGTGCTGTGAATAAAACTGTTCCCCGTCAACTCCCAGCTCGGAAAGAGCTTTCATCATTTCCTCTTTTACTGCCTCAGAATTATGACTCACTAAAAGCAGGCCCATTGTCTCAAATACAGGATCCAATTCACATAGTATCTTAACCGGCATAATCTTCTCCTTATTAATTACCTAATCAACCGACAGCTTTATCTATTTGATATTCATCTAATTTATTATATGGTATTGTACAGGCAATATCAAGTTCTCAATGTGCAACCCATTGAAAATTTCCAAATAGTCGAATAACCAAAGATTGATATGTTTGATGACATAAAATAAGCCTGATAAAGTTATAAACTTTTCAGGCTCGCTTTAATCAAGTATTCATAAATTCTCAATAACCGGTTGTATCTGGCCTCTTTCTTTAGTTCCCCTTCATCAGCTTGTGCTCCACAGAATCCACCAGGGCTCTCCAGCTGGCTTCGATAATGTCTGTTGAAACGCCCACTGTTGTCCATACATCCTGTCCGTCAGTGGTTTCTATTAAAACTCTTACCTTTGAAGCTGTTGCAAAGTTTGAGTCAAGGACTCTAACCTTATAGTCGGTCAGCTTCATCTCACTGATCTGAGGATAGAACCTCTCCAAGGCCTTTCTTAAAGCCTTATCCAGAGCATTTACCGGTCCGTCTCCCTCAGCGGCGGTTATTTCGGTCTGACCGTCTACCAATATTTTTATCATGGCAGAGGAATTAACACTATTGACAGAAGGCTCACCAACAATAACCTTGAACTCCTTAAGTTCAAAATAGGACTTGTACTTGCCCAGCATTTTTCGAATTACCAGTTCAAAGGAGCTTTCAGCACCCTCGTATTGATACCCCTCGTATTCCAGCTCCTTAAGCCTCTCGATTATTTTTCTTGTTTCGGGAGAGTCCTTTGTAATAGTATTGTCTACCATGTTTATAAGGCTCATTACGGCGCTTCTTCCCGCGACCTCGGACATTAGGATATTGCGCTGGTTTCCTACTACTTCAGGATTTATAAGTTCATAGGCATAAGTATTCTTGTTGACTGCATCGGCATGCATTCCCGCCTTATGAGCAAAGGCACAGCTGCCAACAAAGGGTGCTCTTTCATCATGAATAATGTTTGCAACCTCACTGACAAATCTTGCAGTGGAGGTCAGCATCTCCATGTTTCCGGCAGGAATGCATTCATAATCCATCATCAGTTGAAGATTTGGTATGATGGTACATAGATTTGCATTGCCGCATCTTTCTCCAAAACCGTTCATTGTCCCCTGAATCTGTACTGCACCCGCCTCAACCGCCGAAATCGAACCGGCTACTGCCATTCCGTTGTCGTTATGGCAATGAATACCTATATGACAGTCTACTGTCTCTCTGACAAGGGCAGTTATCCTGGCAATGGTTGAAGGTAAACTGGCACCCTTTGTATCACACAGACAAATAGTATCGGCACCTGCATTACAGGCAATCTTTAAGCTTTCCATGGCATACTCGGGATTTGCATGGTAGCCGTCAAAAAAGTGCTCAGCATCATATACCACTGTCTTCCCATTAGATTTGAGATACTTTATTGTATCCTCAATCATCCTGAGATTTTCCTCAAGAGTGGTCTTCAATATATCTGTAACCTGAAAATCCCAAGCCTTGCCAAATATAGCAATAGCCTCTGTACCGGCTTTTAACAGCGATTGTACATTGGCATCCTCCTCCACCTTGATATTAGCCCTTCTGGTTGCTCCAAAGGCTATGATTTTTGAGGTTTTTAGCTTCAGCTTCAGGGCTCTGTCAAAAAACTCCAGATCCTTTGGGTTTGAACCGGGATTACCCGCTTCAATATAATCAATCCCAAGCTTGTCAAGTCTGCTTACGATTTTCAGCTTATCCTCCACCGTAAAGGATATCCCCAGAGCCTGAGCCCCGTCTCTCAGGGTTGAATCATATATTACGAGTTTATTTGCCATAGAATATCTCCTTTCTTATATTGTATCAAGTACAAATGAAAATTCACAGCCTGATACTGTTATAAGTAAACTATTTCTAATAATGAAAAAGCAGCCCCCAATAGGGGCTGCTCATAATATCAAGCGCCCCTATCAGTTAATTATTGCTGCCTCTCCTATTTCACTGATTGATCTGTTAATTGCACTGAGATAAGCCTTAACGCTGGCCTCAATAATATCTGTGCTGACTCCCTTACCCATGTAAACAGAGTCATTTGTGGATATCTTGACAGTCACTTCACCCAAGGCATCCTTACCTTCAGTTACCGCCTTTATGCTATAATGTACAAGCTCAGCGGTAACTCCCGTTGCTCGTTCAATAGCTTTAAATGCAGCATCAACAGGACCATCCCCGGTAGCAGCCTCTGTAATTATTTCGCTTTCTCTTCTTATGCTGACTGTTGAGGTTGAAATCATTTTATTTCCACTGTTAATCTGGAAGCTGTCAATAACAAATATTTCAGGAACTGCTATATTCTCATCAACAAGTGCTTCAATATCCTTGTCTGTTACGACCTTTTTCTTATCAGCCAGGTCTTTAAACTTATCAAAGGCAACCTTAATTTCTTCAGCCGACAATACATAGCCCATTTCCTTTAATCTGTCCTCAAAGGCATGACGGCCTGACAGCTTACCCAGAACCATTCTGTTCTTTCCAACTCCCACTGATTCAGGGGTCATAATCTCATAGGTGGACTTTTCTGAAAGTACACCGTGCTGATGTATGCCCGATTCATGAGCAAAGGCATTGGCACCCACTATTGCCTTATTTGGCTGAACACTCACACCGGTCAAGCTTGATACCAGCCTGCTGGTTCTGTATATCTGTGTAGTATCTATCTTATGGGTAATATCATAATAATCTTTTCTGGTGTTGATACCCATTATTATTTCTTCAACGGCTGCATTTCCGGCTCTTTCCCCAAGCCCGTTCACGGTACATTCAACCTGAACAGCTCCATTTTCAATAGCAGCAAGAGAATTTGCCACAGCCAGACCAAGGTCATTATGACAATGAACACTGATATCAGCCTTATCGATATTCGGAACATTGTTGCGAATATTTCTGATTAACCTTCCGAATTCAACAGGTGTGGTGTAACCAACAGTATCGGGTATATTTACCACTGTTGCACCGGCTGCAATCACAGCCTCAACTATTCTTATGAGGAAATCCTCACGGGTTCTGCTGGCATCCTCTGCGGAAAACTCCACATCATGGCAGAAGCTTTTAGCATATTTGACCATTGCAACCGCACGCTCAAATACCTCCTCTTCGGTCATTTTCAGCTTATACTTCATATGAATATCCGAAGTAGCTATAAAGGTATGAATTCTTGGACTTTCAGCATAGCGTACTGCTTCCCAGGCTCTGTCAATATCCTTTTCGGTGGCTCGGCAAAGGCTAGCTATGGATACTCCCTTTATATTCTTTGAAAGTGTCATAATGGATTCAAAGTCTCCGGGAGACGCAATTGCAAAGCCCCCCTCTATGACATCTACTCCCAGTCTGGCCAACTGCTTTGCTATCTCCATTTTTTCCTGAAGGTTCAGATTGACCCCCGGTGTTTGCTCTCCATCTCTCAATGTAGTATCAAATATTTTGATTCTTCTAGCCATAGAATAACCTCCTTCTGAGGGCCGCTGACCCCCTTTTCTAATATTCATAAATGTCTAAATAAATAATATTGGCAACCCCTTCAGACTAACCCTATATATCAATGCTTTGTTCGTCAAAAGTAACTATTTAGAAACCAACTGAATGGGCTGCACCTGGAAATAATAAAGAAGCTGTCCTTAACCCGACGGCTTCTTATTATTTCTACCGTGCGGCCACATTGCCATTAGTTTTTGGGATTCTATTAAAGCTCAAATATATGTCAGTTAATACTCCTCGGGATTTACCCTTAGTGGATATCTCCACTTTTCTATATGTTTATTTCTTAAGCCAGCTCATCATCTTTCTGAGTTCTGCACCTACTACTTCTACCTGGTGTTCTGCTTCATTTCTTCTCATAGCCAGGAAGTTTGATCTTCCCCCGGCATTGTTTTCTGTGATCCAGTTTGAAGCGAATTTACCGTCCTGGATTTCCTTGAGTACCTTCTTCATTTCTTTTCTGGTTTCATCTGTGATAATTCTCTTACCTGTTACGTAATCGCCGTACTCAGCTGTATCACTGATTGAGTATCTCATTTCAGCAAAGCCGCCCTGATTTATAAGGTCAACTATAAGCTTCATCTCGTGTACACACTCAAAGTAGGCAATTTCAGGCTGGTAACCTGCATTTACAAGAGTTTCAAAGCCTGCCTTCATCAATTCGGTAACACCTCCGCAGAGAACAGCCTGCTCACCGAACAAATCGGTTTCTGTTTCTTCTCTGAAGGTGGTTTCAAGAATACCTGCTCTTCCGGCACCTATTCCTGCTGCGTATGCAAGAGCGTACTCCTTCGCTCTGCCTGACGCATCCTGTGCAATAGCTATTAATGCTGGAACTCCTCTGCCTTCCTTGTACTGGGTTCTTACTGTGTGACCGGGGCCCTTTGGAGCAGCCATTATTACATCAACATCAGCAGGGGGTACAATCTGGTTGTATATTATGTTGAAGCCGTGAGCAAACATTAATATATTTCCTGCCTCCAGGTTTGGAGCTATGCTTGCATCGTACATTGCCTTCTGGGACTGATCAGGTGTGAGAATCATTATGATATCTGCCATTTTTGCAGCCTCGGCTGTATCGTAAACCTTCAGTCCGTCAGCCTCTACCTGCGCTCTTCTTGTTGAGCTTGGAGTCAGACCAACAATTACGTTAACACCGCTGTCCTTCAGGTTCTGGGCATGTGCATGACCCTGACTTCCGTATCCTATAACCGCTACAGTTTTTCCTTCCAATAATTTTAGGTTACAATCGCTATCGTAGTACATCTTTGCCATTTTAACTTACCTCCTAGTTTGTAATATGACGCATATTTAAAATAAAATCTTTCGTTTTCATAAGACTTTTACTTCCCTTGCGCCTTCAAATTTTCCTGTATATATTTTGAACCTCTTGTGCCCCGGGATACTTCATACCACCGAATGGCAAATTGAGGACCCTGTCTATTCTTCAGCACTGCCAACCTTTATATATCTGTTACCTCTCTCGATGGCTATGGTTCCGGTTCGGACTATTTCTTTAATCCCAAACTGCTTCAGCATATCCTCCAAAGCTTCTACCTTATCAGTTGCACCTGATATTTCCACCGTCAGAGTATTTTTGGATACATCCACTATTTTTGCTCTGAATATTTCAACTATCTGAATTATTTCTGATCTTGTTGCCGCTGTGGCATTAACCTTTATCAGTGCCAGCTCCCGGCTAACCGAATCAGAATTCTCCAAGGCTCTGATTTTAATAACGTCTATGAGCTTGTTGAGCTGCTTGCTGACCTGCTCTACTGTATATTCGTCACCGTTTACTACAATGGTCATTCTTGAAACCTCGGGATTTTCCGTTACTCCAACAGCCAAGCTGTCAATGTTGAAGCCTCTGCGGCTGAACAGCCCTGCCACCCTTGACAAAACACCTGAGCGGTTCTCAACCAATACAGATAATGTGTACTTTGCCATTTACCTTCCTCCTTCATCACCTGATTATTATACAAATAAGTTAATTATTAACGCTTAAATGGTAGACTCCTCTGGATCAACGACACATTCCAGCAAATAAGTTGAAGCGTCGGCTAAAAATCTGTCCAAGGCCGCTTCTATCTGGCTGTCCGCTGTGACCCTCTCTGCTGCAAATCCATAAGCCTCTGCCAGCTTTACAAAATCAGGGTTATCATTCATGTACACCTGGGAATATCTCTTGTTATACCTGGTTTTCTGTATCTCCCGAACCATTCCCAGCCTAGAATTATTCATAATCAATATTTTTATGCCTATACCGGTCTGTTTAATGGTTCCAAGCTCAGGCATTGACATCTGGAAGCTGCCGTCACCACCTACCACAACCACAGTGCTATCGGGGCTGCCGAGCTTTGCGCCGATAGCTGCAGGCAAGCCATAGCCCATTGTGCCTAATCCTCCGGAGGTTATAAAGTCCCCGGGACTCTTAGAAATGAAGTTGTTTGCAGCCCATATCTGATTTTGCCCAACCTCGGTAGCCAATATGGCTTTGTCGTCCAGCCTCTTTGACAGAAGATTAATCACTCGCTTGGGGTTTACTTTTTTTCCTTCCTCAGGTACGTTGCTTCTTCCCTTTTCCTTTTTAACTTTGGTTATCTCTGCAACCCACCCGGAGGTATCACCGGGCTGTATTACATTGTTGAGCTCCTCAAGTATCAATTTCGCATCACCCACCACCGGAATGGTTGTGCTAACGTTCTTCCCTATCTCTGCCGGGTCAATGTCTATATGTATTATCCCGGCCTTTTCAGCAATCTTTTCGGCTGTACCCAGCGCTCTATCTCCTAC
>JAEZIV010000306.1 GCA_023436515.1 Bacillota bacterium | reverse complement strand
CTTCAGCTTTGACAGGCTGAAGTATGGAATTCAGTTAATGATGTGGGGCTTTTTTAAGAAGCTTGTAATAGCAGACAGAACAGCAGTAATTGTAAATAATGTATTTTCTGATTTTCAAAAGTATTCAGGCTCTGAGATAGCGTTCGGGGTCTTTATGTATTGTATACAGATTTACTGTGACTTCTCAGGTGGTATAGATATTATAAGAGGTATTGCGCAGATACTGGGGGTCGATATGATTGAGAATTTTCAGCGACCGTATTTTGCAACCTCCTTATCGGACTTCTGGAGAAGATGGCATATCAGCCTCGGTGCATGGATGAGGGACTATCTGTTTTATCCCTTGTCTTTGTCAAAGCCCTTCGCAAAACTCGGGAAGTTTGCAAGAAAGAGGCTGAAGGGCAATCTGGGAAAGATCCTTCCTGTTTCGGTTGTAACCTTTATCGTATTTTTTACTATAGGTATTTGGCATGGGGCCAGCTGGAAATACATAGCCTTTGGTGTCTGGAACGGCGGCATAATAACCTTTTCTGTTATTAATGCACCTCTTTATGCAAAAATACTTAAGAAGCTACATATCAACCCCGACAGCCTTTATTGGAGAATATTCCAGATAGTGAGAACAACCTTTTTAGTTTTTATAGGAAGGTACTTCACCAGAGGAGATGACCTGATGACTGCCTTAAGAATGATTAAACGTACAGTGCTTAAATTTGATATTAATGCCCTGTTCGTGAATATGTTCGGTCTGGGGCTGGGGCTATTTGATCTGCTGGTGGTTTTTGTTTGTGTTATAGTTGTTTTATTTCTGGGGTACCTGAAGGAAAAGGGAGTTAGTATCAGGAAAACCCTTGAGCAGAAGAATATGCTTGTACAGTGGGTTGTTATTCTGGCAGGCTTAGGAGTGATAATGTTTCTTGGAATTTACAGAGAGGGGTATATTGCCTCGGAATTCATATATAAGCAATACTGATTTGTGTCCTGTTTGAGCAGGGGAGATTTCAGAGTCTTAAGCTTTAAATGTAGGATATAAAGGAGATAGCAATGTCGTCTAAGAAATGGTTAGTTATGTTTGTAATTACAGCTCTGCTGTTGGTAGCAGGTATCGCTGGCTTAAATATAATAGTTGACCCCTTTGGTGCCTTTGGTGACAAGGTTATGAAATGGTATGAATATGATTTTACCAAGAACCCGAGAGTAGCAAAGATATCATACATTGAGCAGCACATGGAGGAATATGATTCCTATATTGTCGGAAGCTCGTCAACCTCGTCTTTTCCCGTTGAGCAGCTTAATAAGTATATGAACGCAAGGTTCTATAATTTATTTATGTACGGTGCAGACATGTATGATGTGAAGCAGACTGCAATGTATATCATGGAAAATTATCAAGTTAAGAATCTGGTACTAAACCTGGGATTTATTAATGCAATGAGATATCAGCAGGAGACAGACCCTTACACAGGAAGCCTCCACTACAAAACAGCAAACACCTCAAGAAGTGATTTTCTCAAAAGATATCTTTTAGCAAATCCAAACTACGCATTGGAAAAGCTAAAAGCATATAAGAATGACAGCTATCTTCAGAATAAGTACAAGGTATTTGAGGTGTCAACGGGGGCCTATGATAAGTCACTCAGAGACATTGAAAATATTCAGGATACCGAGACCTACCTTGAAAAGTATCCGGTATTTAAAAATTATCCTAAAAACAAACATAAACTGGGGCGGATAGATGAGTTTATAGAGGATGTCCGGCTTATAAAATCACTATGTGATGAAAAGGATATTAATCTCCTTGTTCTTTTTCCTCCCATGTACAATGAATATGTACAGACCTTTAGTCCTCAGGAGTTAACCGAGGTATATACACGATTAGCCGAAATAACTGATTTCTGGGATTTTTCAACCAATTCCCTTACAGCAGATTACCGGTTTTTCTATGACGGAACCCATTTCAGAAATGCAATGGGCAAAATGGCCCTTGCAAAAATATTCAACGATCCTTCGGTATACAAGCCCGAGGACATAGGTGTCTATGTAACAGCCCAAAACGCTCAGCAGCAGGCCAAATCAGTAGCTACAGCCCGTAAGCTAGAGGACAGCAATTACACAAAAAAGCTTCCTGTATTGATGTATCACGATGTTGCTGAAGAGTCCAGAGGTGACCTGGTGATTTCCTCAAGGATGTTTGAGGCACAGATTAAAAAGCTAAAGGATGAAGGCTATACAGGTATTTCAATTCAGCAGTTGGAAGATTATGTGGAAAAGGGTGCTGAGTTACCTGAGAAGCCGGTTTTAATAACCTTTGATGACGGCTATCTGAGCAATTATGAGCTGGCCTATCCCATACTGAAAAAATATCAAATGAAGGCAACCATCTTTGTAATTGGCGTTTCTGTTGGACAAGATAAATATAAGAAAACAAACAACGTCATAACACCTCATTTCAGCTATGAGCAAGCAGAAGAAATGCTGGCTTCAGGATTGATAGATATTCAGAGTCATACGTATGATATGCATCAATGGGCTGATTTTGAAGAGGGCAGAGCAAGAACTAATATACTCCAGTTTGAAGATGAGAAGGAAGAGGACTATATTGCTGTCCTGAAAAAGGATATCTCCAAATCCATGCAGGAAATATATGCTGGTACAAAAAACAGGGTTATCGCATTGGCCTACCCACTGGGAAAATACAATGAGCTTACAGAAGTGGTTCTTAGTAGAATGGGAATTAAAGCGACTTTTACCACAGGAGCAGGAACCAATACCTTGATCAAGGGCTTGCCACAGTCCATACGGGCAATGAAAAGGTTCAGCATCTCGGAAGGTATTTCCCCTGAGGAGCTGGTGGAGAAAATCAAGTGACCCCGGGAAATACAATATGTTACTGATATTAACCTTATTTATTCACTGAAAATTCAGGATGTGTTAGTATTAAGTGATGTATAATTAATAATATTATACTTAAGTTGAATTTATATGGGAGAACGTTATGCCAATAAATATAGAAGGTCTGTCATTCACATATTCAAATGGGGGACCCTTTGAGAAAAATGCACTACACGATATAAATATTGATATTGCTGACGGAGAGTTTGTTGGAATTATAGGACACACAGGCTCGGGAAAATCAACACTTATTCAGCATTTCAACGGTATTTTAAAACCCACCGGAGGCAGAGTAGCTATTAATGGAATAGATACCAAGCAGAGAGATCTGAAGGAGCTCAGGCGACAGGTGGGTATTGTGTTTCAGTATCCGGAGCACCAGCTTTTTGAGGACACCGTTAAGAAGGATATTTCTTTTGGACTGCTTAAGCAGGGGCTTTCAGAGGAGGAAATACAGAAAAGAGTTGTTTCGGCCCTTTATTCTGTAGGCCTTGAGGAGTCAGTGCTTGAGAAATCGCCCTTTGAGCTTTCAGGAGGTCAAAAGCGCAGAGTGGCTATTGCAGGAGTTGTTGCAATGGAGCCAAAAATACTGGTGCTTGATGAACCTACGGCAGGCTTGGATCCCAGCGGACGAGATGAAATATTCGGTTATATAAAAGGGCTGCATAAGGACTATGGTATGACAGTGATTCTGGTTTCCCACAGCATGGAGGATATAGCAAAGCTGGCTCAGAGGGTAATAGTTATGAATCAGGGAGCTGTATTTATGGATAAGCCTTCCCGGGAGGTGTATACGCAGCCAGCAGAGTTAGAGAGGATTGGGCTGTCGGCACCGCAGATAACCTATCTGATGAAAAAGCTGAAGGGGGTAATACCTGATATAAATGATGATATATTTACCGTTGAGGGTGCAGTAAATGAACTTAAAAGGTTTCTGAGAGCTTAGCTTAACTTTTTTCATATGAACGGAGCAGAAAATGATAAGAGATATTACAATAGGTCAATATGTACCAGGTGATTCACTGTTGCATAAATCCGACCCCAGAACTAAAATAATTTTGACCTTTATAATGATGATATTTATATTCCTGATAAATACCTACTGGGGATACCTTTTGTTAGCCCTTTTTACGGCGTTGACTATTGTAACCTCTAATATTCCTGTAAGGTTTGTTTTAAAGGGACTTAAGCCCGTAATTTTCATTGTGATCTTTGCAGGGGTGATAAATATGTTCACCATCGGAGGTGAACCAATATTTACCCTGGGCTTTTTAACAATGACCTATGAGGGTGTAAATATGGCAATCAAAATGGCTATAAGGCTTTTTTTGCTGATAATAATTGCAAGTCTGCTGACATATACCACAACACCTATTGCCCTTACTGACGGAATTGAAAAGCTTTTAGGGCCCTTAAGAAAGCTTAGAGTACCAGTTCATGAGATTGCAATGATGATGACAATTGCTTTGAGATTTATTCCAACCCTCCTTGAAGAGACTGACAAGATAATTAAGGCTCAGTCCTCAAGGGGAGCTGATTTTGATAGCGGAAACTTAATTGCCCGTGCCAAAAGCTTTATTCCTGTACTTATACCCCTGTTTATCAGCGCCTTCCGAAGAGCTGACGAGCTGGCTACTGCAATGGAAGCAAGATGCTACAGGGGTAGTGAGGGCAGAACGCGGATGAAGCAGCTCAAGTTTACAAGGTATGATGTTATATCCAC
>JAEZIV010000334.1 GCA_023436515.1 Bacillota bacterium | reverse complement strand
TGAAGGATTTGCCTTGACAGGGTAGAGCATTCATCACGGCTGCTGCTATTCAATACAATAATAAATTCCTCACTGTAAAAGCGGTAAACCGAGCCCTTATCTCCAACACAGGAGAGAAGTCTGGCCGAGGCCTCTTTTAATACCTGAGAGCTTGTATTGTGACCAAAAATATCGCTGACACTTTTAATATCCTCAAGACCAACAATGAGTAAAGCAAAGGCAGAGTTTGAGCTTTTTGTAATATACTGCTTCAGGTCCTTATAGAGATGGTTTCGGTTGGGCAGACCGGTTATTGAATCGTAATACTCCATCTGATTTACGCATTGCCCATCACTTTTAGGGGCCGACAGCTCGGTAAGTCTCCCTTTAATGCCGAGGTATAAGGTGAGATTGTTCATAACAAGAACAGCAGAAAAGGTTTCTTTGTTAATTCCCGGACTTTTTGTAAGCAGTAAAAGAGTAATTGTCACGGCAGTTACAGCTGACAGAAAAATGGTAAGAGAGTAGACCCTTTTCATGTGTAGTGCAACCATTAATATCATAATCAAAATAAGCCAGCTGTAGGAGTAGGGGAACTTGCAATAATATCCTGTAAACAGAATGCTGATAGTACATACAAAACCAATAAGGGTAATAAGCAGGTAAGGGTTTTGCTTTGCGAACTCCGTCCGAAGGGTATAGAGAAGCAAAGCTAACAAGCCAATTAAATAGGCGGTCTGCCATGGATTTAAAAGGTTAATATAGGAAAAGTGAAGTTGGTTTGCGATACCTGCTATTTGTTGAAAAACTATCATGGAAAAGCAGATAGTTATCAGTGTAACGAAATCTTTTACAGAGGGACTGGGGGTTGAGTGATTAAGCTGAAGCATATATTGTTTAACCCTTTCCATAATAACGTAAAAGCATTATCATTTTATATAATTCGACAAAATAAACCAAATTCCTTCTTGTTTTTTGAGGAATACCAAATTTATGTTAAAAGTGATTATTTGATCAAGGATAAATATATTTAAGTAAATAAGGTACATTATGTAATTCTAAGTTTTATATAGAAATAAGGATAAATTTTACTATAAAATAATAGACTTTTTTTGATTTCAGTCGTATTAGTTAATAGGAGTGTGATATTTTATGTCAATGCTGAATAAAGAGTTTTTCAATGATAGCGAAGTTCTATTTGTGGGTTATTCCGGAGGCAGGAATCAACCCTTTAGTAAGATGATTTACCAAGCCTTTACTAGCAATGGAATTAAGGTTTACCCTATCAATCCCAAACTTGAGGGGAACTACGATGTCAAGGTTTATAGGTCAATAGCCCAACTGCCTAAAATACCAACTACAGCCTATGTACTTCTCAAAAAGGAAAATGCCCGTAAGGCTATTTATGAGCTTGCGGAAAACGGCATAAAAAAAATACAATTTCAGAACAAGCGAAATGTTGATGAAGCCATTCTTCAGGCTTGCTCCGAGTTGGGTATAGAGACCTTAATTGCCTGCCCAATGATGAGGTTCGGAACAGGCTTGCACAGACTTCATGGCTTCTTTGCAGGAGTGAGATAATGAATACCTTTCCGCTGAAAAGAATACTATGGTCAAACGAGCATATTATGGCGGCTCTGCTAGGTGTTTTGCTTCTATATATGCTGCCGGGCTGGGTAAATGATTTGTCGGGAATATTTTATTTCCTGATCATTTGTGCTGTGGCTATATTTGTTGATATGGCAGTAAATATGTTCAGGTACAGGCAACCTGTTTGCGCTGTGTCAGCAGCAGTAACTGCAGGAATAGTGTATGTTCTGACACCGGGCAGCTCATTAGGGCTCCAGCTTGCAGGAACTGCTGCAGCCCTTATACTGGGTAAGCATATTTGGGGCGGCACCGGAAAAAACCCAATAAATCCTGCCATGACAGGAGTTTTACTGATAGGGCTGCTGACAGATTTGGGTGCTGCTGATATCAGCCCACGGCTGCTGCTCATTCCTGCGCTGCTGCTATCAATACCCTTTATCAGATTCAGACCCTATGCTTCAATAGGCTTCATGACTGGAATGGCAGCAGCTTTGGTTTTGCTGCAAAAATTCGGCTTTGACAGCTATCTTGGCTACGGTGCTATATTCTGGGGCTGCCTTATAATCACCGATCCGGTAACAGTGTCCTTCAATCCTAAGGTTGGAGCTGTCGGAGGTGCTTTAGTCGGGTTGGCCGCCATAGTGCTCTCCGGTTCGACGGTTGTGCTGGCAGCCGGAATACTTTTGTTTAATGTGATATGCTTTATAGCAGATAAATACCTTGAGCAGACGTACATAAAGAACCCCGGAAGAAAAGCTGTGGGCAGACTTATCAAGGATAACAGTGATAAACTTTATTTTGATCTTTCCATGACTGGTGACGAAACTACTGTGGTCAGCTTGTCAGACTCCGTAGATTGTGAAAGTATGCTTAAAAGAGTAGAGGCTAATGAAGTTGTAGGTCTTGGAGGTGCAGCATTTCCAGCCGGACGAAAAATTCGGACTGTGGCAGGCTCCCACGCTGAAAAAAAATACCTTATTGTAAATGGAGTGGAATGTGATCCGGGCTTAATTCATGATAAGTGGCTTATAAACCGGCATATGAAGGAAATATGTAAGGGTGTAAGCTATATAAGAGAGTGTATTGATTTTGAATTGATAACAATTGCAGTCAAGGAAGGTACTGAAATAAAGGACTGTGAGGTCAATGTGGTAACTGTTCCTGATTATTATCCCATTGGAGCCGAGAAAAATCTTATAAGGCATATTCTGGGAGTTAGTCTGTCGGAGGGGGATATTCCGGCTGAAAATGGAATACTGGTACTGAATGTGCAAACCGTATTCTCAATATATGAAGCGGTATATCATAACAAAAAGGCTGACACAAAGCTAATTACGGTAGCAGACCTGAAGGCAGGAGTTGATTATGTTGTAAGGGTAAGACTTGGGACCGGGATAAGGGCTTTATTACAGATGCTTCCCATATCCTCGGGCAATATATTTATTGGGGGAGGAGCCATGCAGTGCCGAACTACAACTGATGAGGATGTTATAGACGGCAACGCTAATTTCATCGGTATATCGGATTTCCCGAAATACAAGGAATCGGTATTGTGCTCCAAGTGTGGCTTATGTGTTGAGAGCTGCCCACAAGGACTCAGGGTGGATGCTATATCAAAGCTGGTCGACCAGGGTAATCTGCAGAGCGCGAAAAAGTACCAGCCTGAAAAGTGCATCCAATGCGGAAACTGCTCAAGAGTTTGTCTGGCAGGAAGAAACCTGGCCATGCGGGTAAAGGCAGCCAAACTGTATGAGTGTTAAGCAGTGAGCTTTGCTTAGCCGTAGCAGTAGTTATGGCTGGCTCGAGCAAAGGAGTTGCTGGCAAACGGTGTCAGCGTAACCGAGGCTTGCTACTCATCAGGCTTTAATGATTACTCAAACTTTTATAGACTCTTTA
>JAEZIV010000324.1 GCA_023436515.1 Bacillota bacterium | reverse complement strand
GAATATACAGGTAAGCTGCTTTCCAATAGCCTTATGAATAAGTACTGCTGCAACAGATGAATCTACACCTCCTGACAGAGCACATAGCACCTTCTTGTCCCCAACCTTTTCTCTTATAGCCTTAATTGAGTTTTCCACGAAAGCGGACATCTTCCAGTCACCTTTACAGTGGCAAATGTTATAAAGGAAGTTTCTGAGCATTTCTTTTCCCTTTGGTGTGTGCATTACCTCAGGGTGGAACTGCACTGCATATAAATTCCTTTCAATATGCTGCATTGCTCCTGTAGGACAGTTTGAGGACTTGGCTGTAACAACAAATCCCTCCGGCGGCTTGCTGACATAATAAGTGTGACTCATCCAGCAGGTTGTACTTTCGTCAACATCCTGAAAGAATGGCTGTGTTTTGTCTACACTGATCTCAACCTTGCCATATTCACGCTGGCTGGCAGCTTCAACGGTTCCCCCAAGCATAACACTCATAAGCTGCATACCATAACATATACCCAATACCGGAATACCCAGTTCAAACACACCCGGATCACACTTTGGGGCGCCTTCATCAAGGACGGAATTTGGTCCGCCTGTGAAAATAATACCCTTCGGGTTGTATGACTTTATTCTTTCCAGGGATGCGCTGTAGGGAATTACCTCGCAGTATACATTGGCTTCTCTGACACGACGGGCGATCAATTGATTGTATTGTCCGCCGAAATCCAGCACTAATACCATCTCATTACTCAAAAATAACAACTCCTCTTATCATAAATTATTTATAGATTAAAGCTAAAGATTTATTTTATTTCAATATTTTAATATTATATCGAATTTTGTTTAGTATGCATAGCATCAAAAACTATATTTTTAGCGTTGAAAACAATAATTTTTCCTACACTTATTGCATATTTATTTGTGTATATGTATAATTATACAGCATCAACTAATAGTCAAGGAGGAAGAAATTGATGAAATGCTGTCCATATTGTGTAAAGTTCTGGACAGTATGGCCTTTGGCAATTAAGCGGATGTAGAGTATTAATGGTCTTCTTAATAACTATTTGGATTATATAATGAAATTATAAAAAATTCGAAGGCTGACTCAGCCCTCGAATTTTTTCAATCCCGTTTCACCGTTAAGATAATGAAATAATCTGCCTTGAAAGGTGTTTTGCTCTGTCATACTCGCTATTATCATATCTTGAAGCTTCCACCAGCTTGTATTCCAGTTGCAGAAGACTGCTCTTTCCTTTGGTGCTCTGCCTATAAGCCGTTGAACTACAATGCCCGGCTTTAGATATTCAAGAAAGGCTACTGTTCTATTGATAAATTCCTCCAGTGAGATTGGAGAAACTCTACCCTCAAGATACATTTTTTCAAGTTCTGTCCCCGTCAGAATATACAGGGAATGGCATTTAACCTGTTCTACTCCTAGGGCTGACAATATTTTTGCACCTTCGATCACATCCTCAATACTGTCCATGGGCAAATCAGTTATATAGTGTGCACATACCTCAAGCCCAAACTTATGTATTCTGATAACTGCATCAATAAATTCGGCCAGAGAGTGGCCCCTGTTAAGGAGCTTCAAGGTATGATAGTTTACAGTCTGCAGCCCCAATTCAATAACAATATCTACGCCTTTATCCTTTTTTAAAGAGGCTAGATGCTCCAAATACTTGTCAGAAATACAATCGGGCCGTGTAGAAATATAGATAGCTACAATATTTTCACTACAGGCCTGCTGTGTATATTCCACAAACAAATCATAAGGAAGGAAGGTATTTGAATAGTTCTGAAAATATGCTATAAACTTCTTGCTTCCATAGTTATCACCTATGTATTGCTCATTAAGCTTCAACTGTTCGGCAACAGACATTTCACAGGACAAGCTTTCAAAGCCTGCCCCCTCCTCCCCGCAAAAAATACAACCCGCCAAACCTACGCTCCCGTCTCTGTTTGGACAGGTAACAGGCAGATTCAGCGGTAGCTTGTATACCTTGGAGCCATATTTATTTTTCAGGTACTGAGAAAACTTATTGTACAGCAACGAAGCTCCCTTCCTGTCTGTAGGTTTCACTTACCATTTCATAAACCTTTGTAATGGGCAGTCCGGTTTTAACTGCAATTGTGCGGCAGTCTTCATATTCGGGCGCAAATTTATGAATATTACCAATACTGGCAATCTTTACTCTAACATCTCCATACATAGTATTGACTTTAATAAATTCACGGTTCATACAGTAACGGCTTGATTTTGTAACCCTCATACCCAGGGTTGAGGTTTCACTGAAGATAATGTCAGAAAATTTCTTTTCATCCTCACATTTAGCTAAAACAGTAAGCATTACAGAGGGCCTGTTCTTTTTCATATATATAGGGGTATAGTATACATCCAACGCCCCATTATCCAGAAGCTTTTCCATTGTATATCCTAATATTTCAGGTGACATGTTATCAATATTTGTTTCAAGTATCGATATCTCGTCATTTGGGACAGACTCCTGTTCATAAAGAGTACCAACCACCGCTCTGAGTGCGTTAAACCTTCCGGTGTTTCTCTTACCCATTCCGTAGCCCGTTTTTTCAATGGACATTGGGGGCATCTTACCATAGGAAGAGCAAGTCATTTTAAGGATGCCTATTCCTGTTGGTGTAACCAATTCAAAGGGAATGTCTTC
>JAEZIV010000297.1 GCA_023436515.1 Bacillota bacterium | reverse complement strand
CCGGTCTTTTTAGTATTAAAAAAACTCCGATATCTCGGAGTTTTTATTTGGAGCTGGCGGACGGAATTGAACCCCCGACCTGCTGATTACAAGTCAGCTGCTCTACCTGCTGAGCTACACCAGCACTATTTAATTACCATCTAAACAGATGATCTTTACACCTTATTGAGCAATCGAATTGCTCAACTGCTTAAATATAATAACAGGGTTTAAGTAAACTGTCAACCCTTTTTTTAGAGGAAATATGTGTTACAATCACACGTTACTCAATCCCATGAAAAGTATGCAACAGCATTCACCTGATATATAACTGAACCCATATTTACTGATATTTCTGTGCTCTTAATCGGTCGTTCTATATCCTTCTCATAACCCAGCTTGCCTAGTAGGTTTGGATTTTTCTTTACGCAGACTCTAAATTGATTTGAAAATATTATCTACTAACTCTGTAAGAATTATGATACTATTTAATGGAAAATGTAATTTATGGAGGATTTGGTAATGTACGAAAAGATAAATTTGTCATTAAACCAATTAAAGCTGGACGAAGATTTGCTAAAATCAGGTTTGTACTTCTATAAAGCAAAAATCAGGTTCATTGCTAATGAAGTAAATTTACAGATATTCCTCAGTGGTACACAACAGGATAATTTAAATAATTATATTGGGGAGATAGAAACTCAAGTAAACTGGTTGCAAAGCCACATGGACTATGTAGAAGGAGAGATCAGGCAGTCCCATTTAATTGAGCTTAAGAATGACAACTGGTTAGAGGAAGGCGAAGATAAAATAACTCCTAACCAATTTATGGACAGGATTACTCTATTGGCTGTAAGCATTAATATTATTGATGGAAAACTGGCTGACATAAACCTTGAATATGATGATGATGACATCTTCTGGGGACATAGAATAAGTGTTAGTATTGTAGATGGTAAAGTAATCGATGTAGAAATGTAGTATGTTTATCATTTATCCATATAGAAGGTTACTTCCGGTGAGAGTAAAGAATTCTATACAATTAATACCATATGAAACACTTATATGGTGTAATGAGGAAAATCAACTGAATAAAATACAAGGAGGTCATTGTCAATGAAGAATAATAGAATATTATTAAGAGCTACTGTCATCTCCTTTCTACTTATTGTTCTGGCTCTTGCAATTGTTCTTTTCTCTCCAAGCTTATTAGACATAGGAAGTGGGACAATACTTTTTTAAACCTTTGCCGCATTCCCTCTAGTATTCATGATTCAAGGGCTTTTATGTGCACTAATAGGTAAGCACTCGCTTATCACTCTAGTACCATCTAGTGTGGTCTTGGTGATTTCTGTGTTTTTATTTGGCAAGTATGTTGGTTATCCTGTATTCAACCACTATATCCTAATATGCATTTCTGCTGAAATTTTTGGCTATGCAATAACCTTTGGATTAAGAAGGTTTGCAGGAAAAGAAAAAGACAAGTCAACAAAAAAAGCGTAGATTGTATTGAAAACATTTTGAGACGCTCCTTAGTATAGCTATATCTACAATTAGTAATGTATACGGCCTTTATCGAAGAATTAAACAAATTTATAGGAGTGATTATAATGTATGAATTAATCAAGAGAAACCACGCCTTAGCAAGCAAATTAATACAAAGTAATAGTGATATGATGTTTTACGGCGTTTTGGTCGGTAACAACAGCGGTAGAGTGTGGGTTGATAACCCGGAAACCCCATCCCTCGCCCTGGTATGGTCAGATGGACTGGAGAGCTTTCAGTTTATGGGTTGTGATTCCAGCCATGTTTTTGACAAGGATTTGAAAATATTTATCGAAGCCACGATAATGAGTTTTTTATCAGAAAAGGAGATTAACTATTTTGAGTTTTCAGCTGATTCAGAAGCGTTGTTTCACTCCATTTATAAAGCCTTATCAAACAAGGAAATAAATGAGAGCTGGCAGCTGGTATATAAATCTGCCTTAAACCCTAAAGCTAATAATGCAGCCCTCCCAAAACCTTATAAGTTGCACAAGCTAGATGAGAAATTTATCTTATCCATAACAAATGCTAAGGCTGTAAGCAATCCGGAGTTTCTTATTGAGTATATTGAACATTTCTGGGGCTCTATAGAGAATTATTTAAACCTTGGTTATGGCTATGGGGCTGTAATAGACGGAGAAATAGTTAGTTTCGGTATAACCTCCTTTCTGTATGATAAAACCTTTTCCCTTGGTGTGGAGACTTTGGAGCAGCATAGAAGAAAAGGGCTGGCTAGCTCATTAACAAGCATTCTTTTAAGGGACCTTTATTCTGGGAGCAATAATATATGGTGGGACTGTATGGAAAGTAATATCCCTTCGCAAAAAACAGCTGAAGGTGTTGGTTTATCTTTTAGTCATAAGTATAAAGTAAGTTGGTTTAACTTTTAAGTAAATATTTATATCAAATCCTTGTAATCCTTATATAGTGATATCTGCGTAAGATTATTGCATATTTATGCTTTTTATGGTTAGTGTGGTTTAATAAGTTATAAGTGCGATATATTAGCACCAAAATGATTTATAAGAAAAAAATGTGTAACCACTGTCAAAGGATAGCGATTACACATTTTTTGGTGGGAACTATAGGGCTCGAACCTATGACCCTCTGCTTGTAAGGCAGATGCTCTCCCAGCTGAGCTAAGCTCCCATTGGGCGGATTCTTTAAAAGCTGAAATTAATACTATACAAGCTTTCATTTTCCTGTAAGAGGATTATAGCACATCAGATTTTATTAAGTCAACAGCAAATCATCTGCATTTCCCGCCACTATATTTGATTAGTCTATTAGTAATTTGCAAAAATTTTTGATCTTCACTATTGATAAAGAGGTAAATATATCTGTATTTTTACAGGAAAAAATGTATAATTTAATTTATAACTGCAGCATTTATAATCCGGAGCAATCGGGATAAAATAATCATAGTCTGCTGCGACTGGATAAATTAAATATTGGAGGATTAAAGTATGTCAATTCCAACACCACACATTAACGTCGGCGAAGAGGGAATAATAGCTGAAACGGTATTAATGCCGGGAGACCCGCTCAGAGCCAAATTTATTGCAGAGACTTATTTGGATAATCCGGTACAGTTTAATACCGTCAGAAATATGTATGGATTTACCGGAACATACAAGGGGAAAAAAATATCAATTATGGGATCAGGCATGGGTATGCCATCCATTGGCATCTACTCCTATGAGCTTATAAATTTCTATGGTGTAAAGAATATTATCAGAATCGGTTCCTGCGGTGCTATTCAGGAGGACATCAAAATAAGAGATATTATAGTTGGTATCTCAGCCTCAACAAATTCAAACTATGCGTCTCAGTACGGACTGCCGGGCAACTTTGCACCAACGGCTTCCTGGTCCCTTGCTAAAAAAGCCGTTGAAATAGCAGAGAGTAAGGGAATTCCAACCAGAGTAGGAAACATTCTTTCATCAGATATTTTTTATGATGATGATCCCGACACATGGAGGAAGTGGGCACGGATGGGTGTTCTTGCTATAGAGATGGAGGCGGCGGCCTTATATATGAATGCTGCCAGAGCCGGCGTAAATGCATTATGTATTCTTACAGTTTCTGACTCTCTTGTATCACATGAGGTAACCACTGCGGAAGAGCGTCAAAACTCCTTCACAAATATGATGGAAATAGCCTTAGAGCTTGCTTAATACATGAGGGGTGGAATTATTTGATGATCACTGTTAAATGATTTCATCCTTTCTTATGCCAATATGTTATTAAATACAGCACGGCATTATACATAAATGTAGTTATTTTACTTTTTTGTTACAATAATTAATTTATTTTTAACAACACTTTAACTATACTTTTTACTTTGGTATAATCTATTGGTTAATAAATCAATAATCAATGGAAGCTGGGATAAAATGAAAAAAATAAACAAAGGAATTATAACCCTAATTATTGCGGTTATAATAAGCATAATAGATATTATATTCACGGGCAATGGCTATACCCAATTGCTCCTGGCTTTGGCGGCCTCGTATGTTGTTTTCAGCATGCCGTCCCTGCCTTTTAAAATAGTAAAATCAAAGATCTTCAAATCGGTTATATTCATTTTGAGTATAGCTTTGCTAATTTTTACATTCAACCAAAAAGTCCTGTTAGTGAATATGCTTGTCATTTAATACGTGATATGGAGTGTTATAAGCAAATGGCTGTTAAGGTTTAAATGGTTTTTGCCGGCTACCCTTCTGCTTTCCTTTACAGCGGTTTATGCTGCTTCATTTCTGCCCTTCAGCATCCCTCTCTTTACAGCGGTATTTTTTCCGGTGTATGCTCTAGGGGCTATTACTCATAATAAAAATATCATTAAAGCAGATAAAAGCTATCTTTTTATGTTCTTTAACCTTTTGGCTTCAGGAATGCCATTGGTCTTATTTTTGTATAAGTCCCTGGGACAGGGTATTTTAGCAAGCATCCTTTTTACAAATACGACAAAAACAGGAATGCTTACAGCAGTGTATCTTCCTCTGATTGCGTTTTTTCTGGTGTGGTTTGCTGCAGCTGGAAATTTTCTTTTTCAAATGCTTTTTTCAAAGTTTGAAAAAGGCAGAGAGGCTTTTAGTATTACCGACTATTTCAGACCTGTTCTCAGCACGGTTTCATCGCTGGCATTATTAACGATATTAACCTTTCTATGTGAATATTCCATACGTCAGAATGTAATGACAACCCTGAGGGATATGCTTCATCCTAATATCCTGTTTAATCTTCTGGTCCTTTTAGGTCTGTATTTATGTATTTCCTCAATAATAGGCAGGGGATTAACAAATATTTTGATAACTCTAGCCGCAGCTTTCCTGACAATAGCTAACTTTATCAAATTCACATATTTTGATGAACCCTTTTATCCTTGGGATGTCTACATGATAAAAAACCTGTTCGGGATAATGAGGGAATATCTCAATATTCCGATTTTAGCAGCTGTAATGCTGGTACTTGCCGGTGCTGTGATCCTATTAATTAAGTTCCGAAAAAATTTCGGCAGGTATCTGAGACCAAGATTTAATTTTGTTCTGCTGCCCTTTGCTCTTATTATTTTTATCCTTAATGCAAATGTACTGACAGATTACAAGCTATCTACACAGATCGGTATTCAAAGATCCTGGTATATCGGGAAAGCAGAAATACTTGCAAACGGGATGTATACCCAAAATTACTACTATCTCACCGACCTTGATAAATACCTTAACCCAAAACCCGAGGGCTATGATGAAGGTACTATGCAGGCAATATCAGAAAAGTATAAGGGTGAGTCCAAGGACTCAGTGGCAGTATCAGCCTCTGTGAATTCGGGTATATCCAACCAGAAGCCGAATGTTGTTGTAGTTATGAGTGAGAGCTACTGGGATCTAACCAAGCTAAATGGAATTACCCTCAGCAAGGATATAGCAGAGAATGTTCACAAGTATCAGAAAGGACAGCTGGCTCCCCCGGCAATCGGAGGAGGCACTGCCAACAGTGAGTTTGAAGCATTGACAGGTATGTCACTTTATTTTATGGGACCTGGTATAATAGCCTATAATGCGTATCTGAGAACAGAGACTCCAAATATAACCTCAGTTTTCAAGGACAATGGCTATAGAACAACGGCAATTCACCCCAACGGAGGGTGGTTTTATAACAGGAATAAGGTTTATAAAAACTTCGGCTTTGATCAATTCTTAGATGTGGCAAGCTTTGATAAGGAAACTGAATCCAAGGGACCTAATATTTCCGATTATGCATTGGTTGACAAAATCCTTGATACCTTGAATTCTTCGGATGAGCCTGCATTTATATTTGCTGTATCTATGGAAAATCTCGTTCCTTTTGATAATAAATACGAGGCTTATGATCTTGATGTTAAATCAGATAAGCTGTCCTCCGATGAAATGAAAATAATTCAGGGATATGCTCAG
>JAEZIV010000246.1 GCA_023436515.1 Bacillota bacterium | reverse complement strand
CATTTCAATAGGTTATTTTTAATTCAGTTGTATGATAGAAAAGATGAGATTGGGAAGATGAAAAAGGTCTTCCCAATTATTTTTGAAGTGCATATTGACATTAAATTCCATAATATGTATAATTATGTTACAAATCATACTTAGTTATTATTTTCCATTCTAAGTAGTAAACAGTTCTTTACTTTCACCAAGTTTAATAATGTGAAGTACACAATGTTTTCTTTTTTTTAAAGCAACCAGTCATTAAAGCTTTTATCCTGTAGTTGTCATTTTTCATTTCACAAGCAGGTAATTATCATTATTTCACCTTTTTAAAACCGATTACTTAACCATCTATTCTTATAGTGGCTGCCATTTAAGTCTGGTATGAGCCTTATACCCCTCTGAATATATCCATACTTTAGTGGGCCTTTTATAGTAATTCGATGGATTGTAATAAATAAATCAAACCCATGATAATGGGTACAGGAGGATTATATGAATAACGTTAGTCTAGTAGTAAGATTAACAAAGGATGTTGAGCTGCGTTACACAACGAAAAAGGTCAAGGCAGTAGCTTCCTTCGTTGTTGCAGTTGATCGGGATGTCAGAAAAGGTTCCGCAGAGAAAACCACTGACTTTATTCCCATCGTGGTTTGGGGCAAAACTGCAGAATTCGCGAGCAAATACTTTGCCAAAGGACACAGAGTCGCGCTTCAGGGAAGCATACATACCAGAATGTGGGAGGACGATCAGAAGCACAGGCATTATGTAACAGAGGTTATAGCGGAAAAGGTGTTCTTCGCAGATGCGAAATACAAGGAACTGGATGCCGAAGACTGCCTGGATATATCGGCTTGTGATGAGGAGGATATTTTAGAAGAAGAGGCTGATTCCTTGGAGGAGGAGCAGACTGAGAATGAACTGTTAGTATAAACCAAGTTTAATTATGAAAGTCTTTCGGAACTCCAGTTTTCCGAAAGACTTTTTTCCGTTTTAAGCTTGGAGGCATGACACTAATTGGCTATAAATATTTGTTATTCTTGTTGTACATATAAAGAAGTAGTATAATAACCAAAGAAAGATCTGGTTATTATAGTAACTATAGTTACAGTTACCCACATAAGTTAGCAGTACCACGGCAACTAGAATTAATAACAGCAGGAAAGGCAAGGGTGTGTTCAGGGATGAATAATGGTAAGCTTGAGAGATTAATTGATATAATGAAGCTTTTAAGAAGTGAGGAGGGCTGCCCCTGGGATAGAGAGCAAACTCACGAAAGCCTGAAAAAGTACTTGATTGAGGAGACCTATGAATACCTGGAGGTGGTAGACCTTAAGGATACCACAGGCATGTGTGAGGAACTTGGGGATGTTCTTCTCCAAATAGTATTTCATGCAAGGATTGCTGAGGAAAATGGTGACTTTAATATAGAGGATGTTATAAATGGGGTATGTGAGAAGATGATTCATAGGCATCCTCACGTATTCGGGGATGTAAACGTTGAAAATTCCAGTCAGGTACTACAAAACTGGGAGGAGATTAAGAAGAAGGAAAAGGGAGTTTCCGATCAAACCACTGTTTTGCAGGGCGTTCCCAATAATCTGCCCGCGCTGATGAGGAGCTATAAGGTTCAGCAAAAGGCTGCACAGGTGGGCTTTGACTGGACAAACCCTGAAGATGTATTTGCTAAGCTCAGAGAAGAAATTGATGAACTTGAGGCTGAGTATAAAGGTAAAAACAATGCAGGAATAGATGAGGAACTGGGCGATGTGCTATTCTCAGTGGTCAATCTCTCCAGGTTCTTAAAGGTGCACCCGGAGCTATCCTTATCTCAGGCAACAAACAAGTTCATTAAGAGGTTTGAGTATGTTGAAAATGCCGCAGAACAGAGGGGTAAAATGCTGAAGGAAATGAGTCTCGCCGAAATGGATGTTTTATGGACAGAGGCAAAGAACGCCGGCTCGGGACATTAGTACACCCATAGAAAAAGCCGTTTATTTGCCAAAAGCGGCTTAATAGTGCATAAATGCTGTAGAAATGGTTAAAATCATAGTGTATTAACCATATGGGAGGAATTTCTAATGAATAAGACTGAATTAGTTGACAGTATGGCTGAAAAATCCGGCCTTACAAAGAAAGATTCTGAGAAAGCATTGAGTGCTTTGATTGAAAGTGTCGAGGAGGCTCTTGTCAGCAATGACAAGGTTCAGCTTATAGGATTTGGCTCTTTTGAAGTCAAGCAGAGAGCAGCAAGAAAAGGAAGAAATCCGCAGACCATGGAAGAGATAGATATACCTGAAAGTAAGGTGCCTGCCTTCAAAGCAGGTAAGGATTTGAGGGATATGCTAAATAAGTAATTCCGGATAATTAGATTATAGTTCCAGGTCAGCTAAGCTATTCAAGGACTGGGGAGATAAGATAGCTGCGACAAAATTTATTTTTATTGTTTGTGGGAGGTTAATATGAGAATAGATAAGTATTTAAAGGTCAGCAGATTGATTAAAAGAAGAACTGTAGCTAACGAGGTTTGCGAACAGGGGCGTGTTACAATAAATGACAAGGTAGCAAAGCCCGGGTCGGAAGTCAAGGTTGGGGATATTGTTGAAATTCAGTTCGGCAACAACACTACAAAAATTGAAATAACCCGCATATCAGAGCATGTCACAAAGGATGCTGCAAAGGAAATGTATGTTATCAAATGAGTAGCTTTATTTGATTGAATTTAGCGTAATTAACAGAGGACTGGTGTCACACTAAATGTGATATCAGTTTTTTTGTTGTCTCATATACAAGCACCAAAAGTATTTATGCAGCTGAGCCACCGGCTAAACACTGCATGCCTGATAGTATTTATACAGCTGAGCCATCGGCTAAACACTGCATGCCTGACTTAAAAATTAATAATTATATATGAAAGGTGTAAAAAAGTATGGAAGGCGAATTTTATTTACTCCTTGAGCATATGTATAAAATAAATGAGGACTAGTCTATTTCATATTTAAGGGGGAAGAGGTAATGGATGATAAGAAAATGGTTAAGCCGAAAAATCAGTCCTTGGTTCTGGATAACCGTGAAAAGTTGAGCGTAACAGGGGTTGTGGATGTTGAGAGCTTTAATGAGGAAAATATAGTTGCTGTTACTGATCTGGGTATCTTAATAATTCGGGGCACTGATCTGCGCATAAATAAGCTAAACCTTGACATTAATGAGTTAATTGTCGAGGGGGATATTTTTTCTCTTGAATATAGTGACAGTGACAACACAAAGTCGAAGTCTTTCTTTGGAAAGATGTTTAAATAGATAATTATGTTGCAGTATATTAATTGTAAAGGATTGTGGTATGCAGAATGACATTTATTGTTGAGCAGGTTTACATATTCTTTTATGCGATTTTAGCCGGTGCAATAGCGGCTTTTCTTTATGATATTCTCAGAATAAAGAGAAGAGCCATAAAAACCAATGTTATATTTGTCAGCCTTGAGGATATATTATTTTGGCTTATAGCTGCTGTTGTTATGTTTATAACAGTGTATAACATCAATAGTGGTGAAATGCGCGGATATATATTTATTGGAAACATAATAGGAGTGACACTATATGAAACCCTGTTAAGTAACATCATTATCAAGTCCTCTGTTATGGTTATCAATATAATTAAGAGGATCATCAAATTTCTTTGGATGATCTTTACATATCCATTTATATTGCTGTATAAGATAATTTCAGTACCCGTCCGATTTATTTTTAGACTAATTTGTAAGCCTGTGAAGCTGCTGGGAAGAGGCTTATTATTTATCTTCAGAAAAACAGATATAAAGAAAAGGGCTGGACAGCTTGGGCACAAAACATTGAAGCTGAAAAGGAAAGCCGCTCTATATACAAAAAAAGGAGTTTCTGACCTTGCAAGAAGAATAGTTACAAAAGCTGAGGCTGAAAATGAAGGCCTAGAGCAAAACTATCCTCTAAACACAGATGACAGCAACAGAAGAAAGCCTAAGAAGGAAAAGAGAAGAGGCAGTAAAAAAACTTAAAGGATTTAGCTAAAAAATAAATTTGTAGAAGGATTTTCATGTACCTACATAGAATATAGCAAACATATATGCAAAAATCTGCTTGCAGGCGAGACAATACAAAAGATAGCATACTAGAGGGGTAGTATATGAAAAAACAAAAGAAATTTAATCTATGGACACTTTTACTGATTATCTGTTTTTGTTATTTTGGGTATACCTTTTATAATCAACAGTCCAGTATAGAAGAAAGACGATTACAACAGGATTTACTGCAGAAGTCTATTCATACTGAAACGGTAAAAAAACAACAGCTTCTGAAGCAACAGGCTCAGATCAATACTGATGAGTTTGCTGAGAAAGTTGCCAGAGAAAAGCTTGGATATGTGAAGGACGGCGAGAAAATTTATATTGATACCAATAAGTAGCTAGTTGCTTGACTGCAATAAACATATACTATATAATCGAATTGTTTTTCAAATATTTTGCAATTTCATCATGGGTTGAAATTGAGGAGGATTTCTTATTTTATGCCGCTTGAAGTAGGTCAGATAATTGAAGGTAAGGTAACCGGAATAACTCCCTTCGGAGCATTTATTCAGCTGCCTGAAGGTAAAACAGGTTTGGTTCACATTTCTGAAGTTGCTCAGGAGTACGTTAAAGACGTAAGCTCCCATCTTAAAGAAAATCAAGTTGTAAGAGTTAAGGTGTTGACACTGGATCCAAACGGCAAGATCGGTCTTTCAATAAAGAAGGCCAGTGACCAGAAGCCTCCTGTTATAGT
>JAEZIV010000231.1 GCA_023436515.1 Bacillota bacterium | reverse complement strand
GGCCCAGGCAGCAATAGGTGGGGGCGTAATGGCTCAGAAGTAAGTAATACTGCTACTGCAGCGTAGAGCTTAACCGGAAGAAGCCTTGTGCGCAAGGGTTTGAGGATTAAAGGCAAAATGAAAAAAGGGTATTATCTCTTGAAATTTTTGAGAGTTAATACCCTTTTTTATATGGACTTTTTCATTATGAAACAAAAGACGGGTTAGAAATAGGACATTATGGAACACTTTTTTAGTTTGAGTTATAGAACACATTTCAGTATAATATTGGGTTTAAAGGTAGAAATTTATAGAATTGAGAAAAAGAAATGGCTGATGCAAAAAACTTTAAATCCCTTGATGCATTGCAAGCGGTAGTAAAGGTAGTTAATGAGGCTGGTGAAGCTGTTAAAGATAAAAGACGAACTATAGCAAATAGTTCAATTCCAGACGTTTTAGCTGGGGCGTTAGGTGAGGAGTAGGAGGCGACGCTTCATTTGCTGCGTTATACGGATTGGGAGTTATCGGTTTGAGTGCTGTAGGTATAACGTCTGGATTAGCAGCGGCGAGTGCTGTGGTTGGTGGTGGAATGGTTGCTGGGGTATTCGGTACTTACTTGTAAAAAATAGTGGATTGCTAAATATCAAGCCCGACGCCTGGAGCTTCGGTTTTGACTGCTCAAAGGAGGAAGTAGGAATCGGGGAACCTTCTCGTATATATGAAGTATGGGTATCTGTTCCCCAGTACATGGAAATACCGGCTCCATTATAGGTTATATGCAGCCCATGTATTGAGAACCTGGGATTTTGATGACTGGCGTCTATTAAGAGAATGGGTCAACGCCAGCGAGAAGTATGATAATGACTGGGGTTCTCAACGTTGGACATCGCTGGAAACACTAGCGGGACAGGGTTTTGAAGAAACATTAATTTTTTACAGCTACGCTCAGACCGGTGAAATAAAGGATTTACAACTGGATTTATTAATCCCTATTAAGGAGAAAGCAGATGCAAGAGTATAATATGGGTTCAGAAATTATATTTGGTGGTTATAGCTGGTTCATTCTTGACATTAAAAGCAATGAGGCTTTGATCATTACCCAATATATTATAGAACAGGGTTCTTACCATAATGCTTATAAAGGTATAACATGGGCTGAATGTTCCTTAAGAGAGTATCTGAACGGTGAGTTTTTTAACAGGTTCAGTTCAGAAGAACAATCTAGAATAATTCCCGTAACTAATAAGAATTTTGATAATCAATGGTATGGGACTAAAGGTGGAGAGAATACGAAGGACCGCATTTTTTTGTTAAGCCTTGAGGAAGTAGTATGCCAATATTTCGGTGATAGCAGTTCAAAGCTATATAACCCAAGAAAAAATCAAAGATATTGGTTCGAAAGAAAAGATGAAAACAACAGTAAGCGAGTTGCAAGCCCTGAGGGTATAGAATGGGGCTGCTGGTGGTGGCTTCGATCTCCTGGCCGGGTTAGTGTAAAAGCAGTGTATGTCCACGGTGACGGTAATATAGGTATTCAAGGCAACAACATTCATAAAGGCAACTTATCCGAAGGTGGATGCAAAGGCGGTATACGTCCTGCCTTGTGGCTAAAGCTTGCTTAGACAGCCATAGGTGAGGAAAGGTAGAAAGAGGAGTGGGTGACAAAAAGTTGATTTTATGTGAAGAGTTCTATTAAGCCTGAGAGAGGTAAAATTCCACACTCAGGCTATATTTTTTCAAGAAGCATTAAGCCTTATTAATTCGAAATCTTGCAAAAAGAAGGGAATTAATATCAAAACAAAGAATATAGGATGAGTATCATCCAGATTTATACCATTTTAATAATATAGTGAGGCCAACACAATGAAGATTGGAGTTTATCAGTTTAATGGAAGTTCTGACATTTCCGGTAACCACGAGGCAATAAAGCGTGGGATAATCAAGGCCGCAGAAGCAAAGGTCAGATTGCTTGTATTTCAAGAATGTGCTGCCAGCGGTTATCCGCCAGTTGAAACACCGGATATAAAGAGTATTGACTACCAGCAGTTGGATTTAAATATAGAGGAAATTAAAGTATTAGCAAAAATGTTTGAAATGTACATAGTATTGGGAACTATAAGGAGGCAAGAAGGGAAACATTACAATTCATTATTAGTAATAAATCCTGAAGGCCAATTAGCTGGGATATATGATAAAAGGGCACTTTGGGGTTGGGACACCGACAATTTTATCAGAGGCTCCAAGCTGGGGATTTATGATATTGATAATATCAAGATGGGCTTTAGAATTTGCTTTGAGGTCAGATTTCCGGAATATTTCAGAGAGCTCTTCAAAGAGCGGGTACAGCTGTGCTTTGTCAGCTTCTGTGATGTCTCAGATCAGGATTTTACGCCAAGATATGAAATTATTAAATCGCACCTTATTACAAGAGCGGTTGAAAATGTTATGACCGTCGTATCGGTCAACAGCATTTCAAATTACCAGACTGCCCCAACGGCTGTTATCGATTACAATGGTTTTGTAG
>JAEZIV010000205.1 GCA_023436515.1 Bacillota bacterium | reverse complement strand
GCCCTGAGATAAGAACCGGAGATTTTAAGGGCGGTCAGGTTACACTTGAAGAGAATAATGAATTTGTTCTGGTAAATAAGGATATAGTGGGGGATGAAAAAGCTTGCTCCATTACTTATAAAGAACTATACAAGGATGTCAGCAGAGGCAGCAAGATATTGATAAATGATGGTCTTATTGAACTTGAAGTAATTGAGATCAGGAATAAGGATATTTACTGTGTGGTTAAAAACGGAGGAACGGTTGGTGACCATAAGGGTATTAACGTTCCAAATGCAGATATCAAGCTGCCACCTTTAACCAGTCAAGACATCGCCGACATTAAGTTCGGAATAGAGAATGATTTTGATATCATAGCCGCATCTTTCGTTAGAAAGGCCTCCGACGTTGTTGAGATTCGCAAGATATTGGAAAAAAATAATGGCGATGACATTCTGGTCATTGCAAAAATAGAGAACAGAGAAGGAATCAGAAACTTTGATGAAATATTAAAGGTTTCGGACGGAATAATGGTTGCAAGAGGGGACCTGGGTGTTGAAATTCCTGTTGAGGAGGTTCCTATTGTACAAAAAAATATAATTGAAAAATGCTATAGAAACGGAAAGCCTGTTATAACAGCTACTCAGATGCTCGACTCAATGATTAGAAATCCAAGACCAACCAGGGCTGAAGCCAGCGACGTAGCTAATGCAATATTTGATGGAACCAGCGGTGTGATGCTGTCAGGTGAAACAGCCGCCGGTAAATACCCCCTTGAAACCATCGCAGTAATGGCTAAGATAGCTGAAAAGGCTGAGAACTCAATGGATTATTGGAAGAGATTCGCTACTCAACAAATGGAGCTGAACACCAGTGTGACTAATGCCATAAGCCATGCTACCTGTACAACGGCTCTAGACTTGAAGGCAGCTGCTATAATTACAGTAACACAATCAGGGCACACTGCCAGAATGATATCCAGATTTAGACCTGCCTGCCCGATAATCGCAACAACTGCAAATCCAAAGGTTCAAAGACAATTGAGTCTTTCATGGGGGGTTCTTCCCTATCTTGTACCTGTTGCCAATACTACAGATGAGATGTTTGATACCGGGATTGAAAAGGCTCTTGAGTCAGGACTTGTAAAAAGTGGAGAGCTTGCTGTTATTACAGCAGGAGTACCGGCAGGTATTAGTGGAACCACCAATACCCTTAAGGTTCACATAGTGGGAAAGGTAGTGGTGCAAGGGGTTGGTATAGGGGTTAATTCTGTGACCGGCGAATTATGTGTTGCTGAGACTGTAAAAGAGGCAATTGATAAATTCACCGATGGAAACATATTGGTTGCTCCTTTTACAAATAATGAAATGCTTCCGGTAATTAAAAGAGCATCTGCGATAATTGTTGAAGAGGATGGGCAGTCCTGCCATGCTGCAACCGTAGGTCTGGCACTTGACATACCGGTAATAGTGGGAGCTGAAAATGCAACCAGAATACTAAAGACCGGTTCGGTTGTTACCGTTGATGTTGAACGAGGACTTGTTTTAAGGTGTGACTAAATAAAATAATGCATTATAATCATATAATGTTATAATGTTAGTGCAATAATTATTTAGAAGTAAGAAATAATAAATAATATATGTATTGGATAATATCAGCATTTTAATAAAAACTAAATTATGATGAGAGGACAGACATGGCTAAAACATTACCACTTTTACCCTTACGGGGTTTAACGGTATTTCCTTATATGACTTTGTATTTCGATGTAGGCAGAGAAAAATCTATTAGAGCACTGGAAGAAGCTATGATAAATGATCAATTAATTTTTCTGGTTGCTCAGAAGGATGCTTCAACTGACTCACCTGCAGAAGAGGACATTTATTCAATCGGTACAATATCAAAGGTCAAGCAGCTGCTTAAGCTACAGGGCGATACCATAAGGGTCCTGGTAGAGGGGATAAGCAGAGCTGAGATTAAAAACATTATACAGAAGGAACCCTTTTTCGTAGCAGAGGTTGTAGAAGCCCAGGTCGAGTATGAGTTTGATGCAAACGAGGTTGAAGCTCTTAAGCGTCGTCTTTTTTCGGCATTTGAAGATTATGTAAAGCTCAGTGGCAAGGTCTCCCCCGATGCTGCTTCAACCGTTATAGAAATAGAAAATATAAATCAGGTTTCAGATATTATTGCCAATAATATACCTCTGAAGGTTGAACAAAAACAAGAAATTTTATCTGAATTCCATCCCTTAAGACGTATTGAAGCCCTGCTGAGGATTTTATATCAGGAAACTGAAATACTTGAGATTGAAAAGGATATAAACTCCAAAGTAAGAAAGCAGATAGACAAGGTACAGAAGGAGTACTATCTCAGAGAGCAAATGAAAGCCATTCAGAATGAGCTTGGTGATAGGGACGGCATCGCTGGAGAAGTAGAAGAGTATAAAGCGAGGCTTGAAAAAGCCGGTCTTCCCGAAGAGGCTGAAAAAAAGGTGCTAAAGGAACTGGACAGGCTGCTCAAAATGCCCTCGGGCTCAGCAGAGGGAAGTGTCATCAGGACATACGTTGACTGGATATTTGATCTTCCCTGGAACAAATTTACCGAGGAAGACATTGATCTGGCAAAAGCCGAAGAAATACTGGAACAGGATCACTATGGCTTAACAAAGGTAAAAGAACGAATCGTTGAATATTTGGCTGTTCATAAGCTGAAGAATAACCTAAGAGGCCCTATTTTATGTCTTGTAGGCCCTCCGGGAGTTGGTAAAACCTCAATTGCTAAGTCTATTGCCAGAGCTTTAAATAGAAACTATGTAAGGATTTCTCTAGGAGGAGTAAAGGATGAGTCTGAAATACGTGGACATAGACGTACTTATGTAGGCTCAATGCCGGGCAGGATAATCTCGGCTTTAAAGCAGGCGGGTTCCAGTAATCCGTTGATACTCCTTGATGAGATTGACAAGATGAGCAGCGATTTCAGAGGAGACCCTGCTTCAGCCATGCTGGAGGTGCTGGATGCCGAGCAGAATTTTGCTTTTAGGGATCATTATCTAGAGCTGCCCTTTAATCTATCAAATGCAATGTTTTTAACCACTGCAAACAGCCTTGAAACCATACCCAGGCCTTTACTGGACAGAATGGAAGTTATAAGCCTTTCCAGTTACACCGAAGAGGATAAGGCCAACATAGCAATGAAGTATTTACTACCAAAGCAAATAGACTTAAATGGACTGAATCCTAAGAACATAAAGATTGATGAAGAAACCATCAGGGATATTATCAACTATTATACCAGAGAGGCTGGAGTAAGAAATCTTGAAAGAGAGATAGGTTCTGTCTGCAGAAAGGTTGCAAAGACAATAGTTGCAGAAAATAAGCGTGTAGTTACCGTATCAAAGAACAATCTTGAGAAATATCTTGGAGTTAAGAAATACAGGTATGATTTTGCCAATGAAAAGGATGAGGTGGGCATTGCCACAGGCCTTGCCTGGACTCCGGTGGGTGGAGATACCCTTTCTATTGAGGTAAATTTGATGAACGGGAAAGGAAAGCTGGAGCTAACCGGACATTTGGGAGATGTAATGAAAGAGTCTGCAAGAGCTGCAATGAGCTATATCAGGTCTCAGTGTAAGCAATTGAAGATAGATGAAGATTTTTACGAGAATAAGGATATTCACATTCATGTTCCGGAAGGAGCAATCCCAAAGGATGGCCCATCTGCAGGAATAACCCTTGCAACTGCCATGGTATCAGCACTTTCAGGAATTCCGGTCGATAGGAAGGTTGCAATGACCGGTGAAATAACCTTAAGAGGTAGGGTGCTTCCTATCGGGGGGCTAAAGGAGAAGGTTCTGGCTGCCCATAGAGCGGGGATTGAAACAATAATTCTCCCTATCGACAACAAGAAGGATATTGATGAGATACCTGAAAATGTAAGAAAATCCCTGAAGTTTATTTGTGCCTCAGATATGAAAACCGTTTTAAAGAATGCCTTAGTTAAATAAATGAAGCTGGTTGAGTATGAAGAATGTCGACCTTCCGTGAGGGGGGTCGATTTTTTTAGAATATAGTATTTCTGTATTTTAGAATAAGCATTCCATGAGAGTATTAAAATTAGTTCAAATTGTTGAAATATGTACTAAAGAACTGAAGGAAGCGAATTTTCTTGCCGCCAAGGAATATACATGGGTGCTCATTCGTACTAATTGCCTTCAGTTATCTGATAAATAATTTCCACCAGCTTAAAGCAGGAATTTTGTTGATTTATATCGAATATACACTATTAGGCCAAAAACGGATATAAACGGTTTTACAAATTATGAATAGACTTACTATATCGGAGGGATTTATGTCTTACTACGGCATTTCTGTTTTAGTTACTATTTTAGTCACTACTTTGACTGCGTTCTACTTACTCTATAAAGCTAAAGAACTAAACCTGGGAATAATGGTCGCAATAACAGCAGGGTCAATAGTCTTGGGATGTTCCTTCAATCCGGCATTTAAGTCTATTATGAGTTTATTAATTAATACTATAACCTTAAATAGAAAAGTTGCGCTTGTCTTATCTTTGATAGTCGTTTTACTTATTTTTCTTCTATTTATCATTATACTCAGTTTCCTAATATCCCTTATTATACCGAAAAAATTTGCTTCAATAGATTGCGGTGTCTATATTGACAGATTTATCTCAGGAGTTAAAAATTCTTTTGTCGGATTATTTGAAAAAGTATCACGTTTAGTTAAAAAATCAGGTTCGGCATTGAGAAATATTGTTATATCTACATATAATCTAAAAAATAAGTTGAAAAAACCAGTTGACACTAACCAAATAATTGATACAATGGGAATAGAAAAAAGTGAAGATGCGGTAATAGTGTCTGTTTCTGATGGGGATATAGCAGCTGCATTTGAATCCATTGCAGCAACTGATGAATTGAGTCTGACAACAGATGCAGGGGATGATGCTGGAAATGAAGTGACAGCAGCAGCAGAGGCTTCAGTAACAGACGTTATTGGTGATGCAGGGGCTGATCAATCAGATACCTATAAGGGCTTGTTGGACGAAAGCAGCTTAAGTATAGATGAAGTAGCTGCAGAAGAGGAAGTTATAGATGAAGTAGCTGCCGAAGAGGAAGTTATAGATGAAGTAGCTGCCGAAATAGAAGTTATAGATGAAGTAGCCGAAGTATTAGATGAATCAGCTGGAGATGAAGGAGTAGATTTTGAAGCAACCGACACAGAGGGAACCTCGCTATTTGAACCTGCTGAGTCATCTACTGCAACAGATGATACATTAATTGACATCGTGAACAAAGAGGATACCGACATTCTTAAGATGTCTGAGCAGGATAGTGAAGTCCTAAACGATGACACTGAATATGAAGAAGCAGCTTTAGTTAATGAAGCTGACATACCAGAGGAAGATGATATATTAATTAGTACTCCGGATGAAATTCAACCTGAATTACCAGATAGTGATATAGATTCCATTGATGATAATAATATGGATTTATATTATAGTAATAATGCTTTTGATAACAGCAATAATGCCGATGCGTACGATATGGGGGAAAGTCCTGCCGGTGCGTCGGTTATGAAGGCGTTTGAGTATAAGGATATGGGTCGAAAAGACCTGGCAATAGAGTGTTATCTGGAAGCTATGGAGCAAGGACCAGATAAGGAAATGATTTTCTGGATCGTTCTTGATGTTTGCTCCCTCTATAAACAAATGGGCTTGACTGAGCTTGCGAAAAGTATATTGGAGGGTCTGGTTGAAAACTATGAAGCGGTTATTAGACCTGAAATAAAAGAGGAAATTATTAAAAACCTGAAATAGACTATTTTAATTAAGATTTTAGGATTTGAGGGGGTACTTTTTTAATGAAAAAGACTAAGGAAATAATAGGATTACCTATAATCAGTATATCAGATGGTATCGAGGTTGGTAGAGTCAAAACTATCATAATTAATGCTGAAAAAGGTGCCATTGATTATGTTGTTGTTGACAGCGGTATTCAAATACTGAGTGCAAAGGTTATTCCTACCGAATATGTATTGGGTATTGGCGAATATGCATTAACAATCGAAAATGAAGATGCTATTAATGATATAATCAAAATACCTGCTGCTATTGATCTTCTTCAGAAGAATATTCAGGTCAAGGGCACAAAGGTACTAACCAAAAAGGGTCGCCTTATTGGTGAAATCGGAGACATATTTGTTGATGAAGAAGATAACTGTAACATAATAGGGCTTGAGTATATAGCTGATATAACTCAAAAGAGTATCAGAATAATACCAAGAGACAGTATTATAACCTTCGGTAAAAACCTTGTCGTTGTTAAAGAGGATATTGATTCCAAGCTGCTGGACAGAGCATCCGACCTTGCTACAGAAGAAAATTCATATTTGGAAAAAAAAAATTCTGATTCACAAGATCTAGGTGAAATCATTAACAGTACTCCCACTGATGAGGAGATTCAACCCGGTGCAGTGTCAGATATGATGGAATTAAAGCACCGCGAGTACCTCAATGGAAAGGTTGCTACAAAGGCAATTTTCGATAATGAAGGTAATACATTAATTCCGGAAAACACCTTGATTGATGATGCGATTTTTGATATTGCTAAAGCAAATGGCAAGGTAATAGAATTGGTAATGAATAACAGATAAAATAAAAGGGCTTTCTCAAAAGAGAAAGTCCTTATTTACTTTAAACCATATACAAGGTATTTGATCGCGTTTGAATGATAAATAAAATTAGAGGGACTCTCTCTTTTTGAGAAAGCCTAATTTTGATTAAACGAACTTGTTTATTTAACTAGCCTGCAGTAAAAGGTTAAAAGTAAGTATTTAAGGTTTCAATGGCGTTGTCACTAATTATTTTTTCACCGTACTCATTTAGATAGCCTTCAAAAAAGCTTTGGTTTCCAACCGACACTGAATATTCACACATAACCATATCCAGGTTTTGCGAAGCAGCCATACTACCGCTTAAAAGTAAATAATATGCATCACGGTATTTAAATAAGGTACTGTCTCCGTGATATATCGTCGAGATACGTCTGGTCAGCTTACATACGTCTTCCAGGCTGTTGAAGCAATATATTTTTAAGGTAGCGCAAACCTTGCTCTTTTTTTTCTTTTGCTTTAATTCAGAATTCTTATACTTACTCTTTATATATTTTTGAATGGATTCAAATTCTCCATCCGCGTCTACCTTTGTGATAGTAACTACAAAGCCGTCCTCGTTTTCCGGAGATGCTTCAAAGATAAGCTGGGATTCACCGGAGGCGAAGCCATACTCTTCCTCGGCTTTCTCCATCATATCCCAGAATAACTCCTGAGCAGCAGGCGAACTATAATTCAAAGAGCCTAAATCAATATTTCGTTCTTCAAGATCACTTAAAGTAATAGTGACTCTCAACACATTATCATTAATTTTTTCAATTCTCATATAATCACCAACTCTCATAAAGCGTTAACTAATCTACCTCTTAACATGAGGAGCTTCCTCACGAATAAATATCATAGTTTTACTATATTATACTTCTAAAAAGGTTAATTGAGAAGTGATATTTATGAAGATTATACATATTTAAGATATGAAATTATTTGTGTAAAAACCACTATTTTCTCCTTGGTCGAGAGTCCTTAATAAAATTATGCTTTTTACAGATAATATAAGTGATATTTTAAAATGCATTTTGTTTGAAAAATCAGCGATATAAATATATAATAATAATGTATGCGTTTGTCGCTTAATGCAATGAAGTGAAGAACTGTTTTTTTACAGTTGCAGCAGGATGGAGAATAACATGAATAAAATTATACTAGCTTCAGCATCTCCCAGAAGGCAGCAATTATTATCCCAAATTGGACTTTTGTTCACAGTGATCCCTTCAAATATAGATGAGGTAATCGACCAAAGTATGAAACCCTCAGAGGTGGCCATAGCACTAGCCAGGCAGAAGTGTATTGACATAGCTACTCAAGCAAAACATCACAGTTTTGTAATTGGTGCAGATACCATTGTAGTCTGTGACAACAAGCTATTAGGTAAACCCAAAAACGAAGAGGAAGCATTCGAAATGCTTAAAAAATTAAACGGCAATTGGCACGAGGTTGTTACAGGGATTTGCCTATGCAGAACAAGTGATATGAAGATTGTATGTGAATATGAGACAACAAGGGTTAAAATTGCCGATAAATCCGACGAATTTTTAAAGGAGTATATAGCTACAGGAGAACCTTTTGATAAGGCGGGAGCTTATGGAATACAAGGATATGGCTCTCTGCTTGTTGAAAGGATTGATGGAGACTATTTTAACGTAATGGGCTTACCTGTTTTCCGTTTATCCTGTATGCTTGAGAAGATGGGACAGGCAATTAATTTACGAGACACAAGAACAGCGGGTTTATAGCAGTGAATTGGAGTATGGTATGGACAGATTGAAAATGAAGGAACTTCCGGTAAGCGAAAGACCGTATGAGAAGCTTGAGGTTATAGGCGCAGAGCAGTTGTCAAATGCCGAGCTGCTGGCGGTGATTATTAAGACCGGAACGAAATCTTTTACTGCAGTGGAGCTTGCCCAACATGTGTTAAAGCTCTCACAGGATGGACGAATTTCTTCGCTCAACAACTTATCTATAGAACAGTTGAAAAAAGTAAAAGGGATAGGAAGAGTTAAGGCTATTCAAATAAAAGCTGCTCTTGAATTATCCAAAAGAGTAGCAACCAGTGACGGGATTGTTCACCATACAATAAAAAGCGCTAATGATGTTACAGGTCTTCTTATGGAAGAGATGCGATACCTAAAAAAGGAAGTATTTAAGGCTCTTTTGCTGGATACAAAAAATCAATTAATGAAAATAATTGATGTATCTGTGGGAAGTCTTAACTCATCAATAGTGCATCCGAGAGAGGTATTCATTGAAGCTATAAAATACGGCAGCAATAGTATTATTTTTGTACATAATCACCCCAGTGGTGATCCGACGCCAAGCCCGGAGGATATTCAAACTACCAGGCGTCTGGAAAGTGCTGGTGATATTCTTGGGATAAAGGTTTTAGACCATATTATATTGGGTGACGGTAAATATAGCAGCTTGAAGGAAAAGGGTTTTATTTAAAACATACGGGAGGTACTTTTAATGAGTTTTTTCGCAAAGGATATTGGAATAGATCTGGGTACTGCCAACACACTGGTGCATTGTAAGGGTAAAGGGATTGTTGTAAGAGAGCCCTCTGTTGTGGCAGTCAATGTAAAGAATAATGAGGTGCTTGCTGTTGGTGAGCCTGCCAAGGAAATGATCGGGCGTACACCTGGAAGCATTGTTGCAATCAGACCCATGAAGGATGGCGTTATAGCCGATTTTGATATAACACAGAGTATGATAAAGTATTTTATTAAAAAGGCAATGTCAAATGGGGTGTTTAGTAAACCCAGAGTTGTTATTTGCGTACCGTCAGGTGTAACCGAAGTTGAAAAAAGAGCTGTAGAGGATGCAACCCTTCAGGCCGGAGCTAAGGAAGCATATCTAATTGAGGAGCCAATGGCAGCTGCGATAGGAGCTAATCTTCCAGTAGAAGAACCCTACGGAAGCATGGTTGTTGATATAGGAGGAGGCACCAGTGAAGTTGCAGTAATTTCTTTAGGGGGAATTGTAACCAGCAAATCTCTTAGAGTGGCCGGAGATGAGTTGGATGAAGCTATCGTCCATTATATTAAAAAGGAATATAGCTTAATGATTGGTGAAAGAAGTGCCGAGGAAATAAAGGTTACTATTGGAGGAGCGTACCCAAAGACCAAAGAGGAAAGAATGAACATCAGAGGAAGGGATCTCATAACCGGCTTGCCAAAGAATATTGAAATAACCTCCTCAGAGATTAATGAGGCTTTAAAGGAGCCCGTGAATGCAATTATAGATTCAATTAAGTATACTCTGGAGAAGACCCCTCCTGAGCTGGCTGCAGATATTATGGACAGAGGTATTATGCTAACTGGGGGAGGCGCGCTTCTGGACGGGTTGGATAAATTAATAATGCATGAGACTGGAATGCCTGTATCAATTGCAGAAAGACCATTGGATTGTGTTGTTCTGGGTACCGGCAAGGTTCTTGAAGAATTAGAAACCTTGAAAAAGGTATTACTTTCACCCAAAAAACTCAGATAACGGTGGAAGTCCAAAGGGGCAGGAGAGGAGAAGTATTCCTTGAAGTATTTTAAAAGCAGGGCATTAGTAATAATTGTTATTACTCTGATACTTATAGTAACTATAGGCTTGACAATAAATCCATTAAGTAATGTTAATTGGATAGGAAATCTTATATCGGTTCCGTTTACCTCGGTTGAAAAGTTATTTAATTATGCAGGCCAGGAGATTGAAGCAGGAGTTGGACTTTTTAAGAATGTTGAGGACCTGAGAGCAGAGAATAAGGAATTAAAAGAGAATATTGACAAGCTCCTAAACGAGAGAACAGAATACTTAAGACTAAAAAGTGAAAATGAAGATTTGAAAAATGTACTGAAAATGAAGGACCAGTTTGACGGGTTTGATTTTATTGGTGCAAATGTTATTGCAAAGGACTCTGGTAGTTTGTTTAATATTTTTCTCACAGATAAGGGTTCTGCAAACGGAATCTCCTATAATATGCCCATAATAACCAGTAAGGGCCTTGTTGGAAGGGTTTCTTCGGTGCAGCCTTTTTCCTCAAAGATTATTAGTATTATTGAAGATGGCAGTGCAGTTAGTGCAATTGTATCCAAGAGTAGGGATGTGGTTGTATTAAAGGGCGATATGAAGCTTGGAAAGGAAGGGCTTTGTAAGCTGGTCTATATTCCCAATGATCTTGATCTTTCCCAGGGAGACGTTATTGAAACCTCGGGGCTTGGAGGGATATACCCTAAAGGCATAATAATTGGCACTGTTAAGGAAGTAAGAACCGGAGAAAGTGATTTGGACAGATATGCTATTGTCCAGCCTGCGGTTGATCTAAAAAGACTCAGTCAGGTAGTAATTCTGAAAAAGACCATACCTGAAATATCTTCAGATATGGAGATTATTGATAAATGAAAAGCAGAATTATTTTGTACATTATATTAATATTTGTTTTTGTAACAACCCAAGTAACTTTCATAAATTTTGTTGATTTTTTTGGAGTCAGACCAAATCTCATTATTTTATTAATAGTAAGCATAACCTTGCTAGAGGGGCGAAATCACGGCTCAGTTGTGGGCTTTTTCTCCGGACTATGCATTGATGCTGTAGTCGGGGTAGCTCTTGGACATCAAGCTTTGGTTGGAATGTTTCTGGGATTATTGCTTGGAAATGTTAATAAGCGTTTCTTTAAGGAGAATGTTTTTGTAATGATGGTATGTACCTTTTTCGCCACTGTGTTTTATGAATCGGGGGTTATTATGATATCATATACACTAGGTTTGAAATCAAGCTACATAGAAACCCTGAAGGCCGTTATTATTCCCGAAGCAGGAGTAAACTGTGTTTTAGGAATTATTGTATTTACTATTATAGTACGTATAAACAGAAAATTAGTTAGCTTGGATGTCAAAAACAGATATTAAACAGCCTGCAGACTAAATAATCCAGCATCAATGGTAAAATGTATGAATTCTTAAGCGAGTGGTGGTTATTGAATGAAACAGTTTTTTAAAGATAGACATGTAATTGTAAGTATATTAATCCTATTAATATTTTCCGTAATTATTTATCAGCTTGCCAATCTTCAGCTTGTTCAGGGAGAGAATTATTATGCACAATCTCAAGTCTATAATCTTAGAACTAAAACGATTCTGGCTGAGAGAGGAAATATACTGGATAGATATGGGGTTCCGATAGCAGTTAATTCCACCAGCTTTTCACTACTGCTGATGGATACCGGAAAATCCTCCGACGAAATGAATGATATGATGTACAAATTAGCCGGGGTTTTAGAGAAGAATGGTGATAGATTTAGCAACACCTTTTCGAAGTATATTAGCAGTGAACCCTTCACCTTTGGGTCCTTATTGATTGAGAGCAATGACAGGATAAAGGTTCTTAAGAATGCCACCGGATATAAATTTACAGGCCTCAGTCAGGAGTCAGAGCCTGAAGAGTTCTACAAATACTTCAGGGATACTGTTTTTAAGATTGATACCGAGAAGTACGGTGAGCCTGATATATATAAGATAATGACCTTAAGATTTGAGGTTTTAAGCTATAATCCTGTTATAGCTGAAGAAATAAGTACAAATTCGGTGGCTGAAATTGAGGAAAGATCAGATGAGTTTCCCGGTGCTGTGATAGACATAGTCCCAAGCAGAAAGTATATTGATGCACAGTATGCTGCTCATATTATAGGATATGTAAGGACTATTAGCGGAGAGGTGCTTGCTGTTAAAGCCGATGAAGGTTATTAGCTAAATGATATAATCGGCAAATCCGGAATAGAGCGCACCGCAGAGGGATATTTAAGAGGCACTAATGGCTTCAGAAGAATTGAAATTGATGATTATGGAAAAACCAGAATAGTAAGTGAAGAGCCTGTAAGACCGGGGAGTGATGTAGTACTTACTATTGATATGAGATTACAAAAGGCGGCTATGGAGTCTTTCGAAAAGAACCTAAAGATAATTAGAGAAAGAAAGCATTCCAGAAACTTTAAGGATGCTTATGCAGGTGCAGCCGTAGCAATTGATGTGAGTACGGGAGAGGTGCTGGCTTTGGTGAGTTATCCAAGCTACGATCCTTCCATATTTCTGGCAGGGCCGGAGGATGAGGAAGCTCAAAAGGCAATTCAGGCCCTTAGTGATCCCCAAAATATCAGTACTTCAGAATATAACAGGGCAATTGCAGGCAGATATACACCGGGATCAACCTTTAAACCCCTTGTTGGAATTGCAGGTCTGGAGGAAAAGAAGATAAATCCATATGAAAAGTACTTTGATAAGGGATATGAAATATATGACGGGTTGCATTTGGGGTCAATAGAGTACAGAACCTATAAAGCCGGTCTAGGGTGGGTTAACCTGATACAAGCAATACAAAAATCCTCAAACCCGTACTTTTATAATGCAGGTGTTAAAACCGGAATTGATAATATTGTAAAATGGGCTACACGATTTGGGCTTGGGCAGAAAACCGGAATAGATTTGCTGGGTGAAGAAAAAGGAATAATCTCATCAAAGGAATATAAGAAAACCATAAGTCCTTATATTTGGGGAAAGGCTGATACTGCCCAGTCATCAATCGGACAGCTTTACAACAGCTTCACTCCCATACAGCTTGCCAACTATGTTGCAACCATAGCTAACGGTGGAAAGCATTTTAAACCTCATATTATAAAAAGGGTTGTTAAATATGACGGCTCCATTGTTACCGAGACAAAACCCGAATATGAGCTGCTGCCTGT
>JAEZIV010000137.1 GCA_023436515.1 Bacillota bacterium | reverse complement strand
TTATATATATATTTACATGGGGATTACACCCAATATTACTAGCAGTTTTAGAGTCTACGTTTATCATCAAGTAAAAAAAGAGAGTATCTTCCCTTAAACTATAGCTAAACATTGTAGTTGCGATATGGGGATCACCAGTAGCAGAAGCCGTGCCGATACTGCAATAGGTGTTATTCTTAAGTACCTCCATCATCTGTTCATGGGGTAAATATAAAAAACAGTTCTTGGAACAGATCTCCGTTGTACCATTATTCCATATAGTTTTGGGAATGCTACATTCATCGGCTAGAACTGTTACTTTCAGGGAGTCTATTGGTAAAATAACGTTATTGGTTGGATTATGCTGGCTCTTTCCTGTACTTGGACGTGAATGACTTTCCATATTGCGGCCTCTATAAGTTGCATTAATATGCTTGCTAATCTTAGGATATGCGGCAGAATTCTTATTTGACAGCGATTTATTATATTTTCCTTTAAAAAGCAGGTTAAAATCAGGGTATAAATTGCAATAATACTATAGTTTATTTTTACGGTACTCCGATGGAGTGCAGTACATATACTTTTTGAATATATTAATAAAATAGCTAAAGTTCTCAAAGCCACATTCCAATGCTATATCCAATACTTTTGCATCAGTATTTTTAAGTAATTCTGAGGCCATGTTTATCCTAAAATGATTAATATATTCTACCGGCGTGGTGTGCATCATTTGTTTGAAAAAATGACAAAAGTAGCTTTCATTGAGGCCTACAACAGAAGATAGTTGTTGGTTAGTAATCTTCTTTTGATAGTTTAATCTTATATAATCCAATACTCTCTTGAGATTTTGGGTTTTTTCTGTGCTCAAAAACTTTTGAGCTGAAAAGCTAGTTTGATTATTTTTCAATATTTCAAATATACTACAGTAAAGGTTTGCCTTGATTCCTATTTCGTATGCAAACTCTTTGTTGTAAAAAAGTAATAATATTTCATAAAGCTTTGAAATCACCTTGTTTTCCCAAGGGTCCTCTCCTTTGATATGTAAAGCTGAGAAAGTGGCAAATAATCTATCAATATATTTTAGCTGAACCGAATCATTTATACAGCTTCTAATAAAATGATGATTAAACACAATAGCACTGAAGCTATAATCCTGACAATCAAGGATATGACCGGCATGTATATAACCGCTGCCTATAAAGACCACCTGGCCCTCATGAACCTCAAAGTAGGTGGTATCAACTTGAATAGTGGCACTACCTTTGGTAACAATAATGAATTCCAACTCATCATGCCAGTGACAGGTAAATATATTATTATTCTTGTCACAGTCAAAGCTGTAAACATTTAGAGGTAGCAACATATTGCCGTGTTCAGTTTTTTCCTTTAGGAATATTTTGTCCATGCTCAACTCACTTATTTATCTATTTAACCATCTAACAATACAAACCTAAAAATAGTGTTATTATGTATATAAATCATGCAAGATTTTCCACATACATCTAAATATAATTATATTTAATATTAATTGGGTTTTCAATGAGCATATGGCTCATATGAAAAATATTGAGGAGGGAATTATTAATGAAGTTTACTGCAGGTGAATGGTTAAGTAGAGACGGAATGAACCTTTATAGCCCAGCTGAGATAAGGGACGTAAGAATTGAGAATAATTGTGTCAGTGTTTATGCCCCCACTCACCCTATTAACCACAGAGGTGATACGCTAAAAGGCCCCCTGCTGACTATGAGATATTCCTCCCCTATGCTAGATATAATTAAAGTAGAGGTAATTCACTTTGAGGGAGTACAAAAAAAATCTCCTAATTTTCCACTTTTCCATACTGATAATATACCGTTAGAGATTGTAAATAATGAAGAAGAACTATTAATAAAAAGCGGGAATCTGAGTTTAAATATACATAAGTTAAATGGATGCCTATCAGGATACACTTACAGCGGGAGAAGTATTACCTCTAGCTTTCCTAGAGGTCTTGCATACATAAAAGACAAAGACAATAACAGCTATATGAGGCAGCAGCTTCACTTGGGTGTAGGAGAATGTGTATATGGATTGGGAGAGCGATTTACAGCATTTGTAAAGAACGGACAGGTAGTAGATATATGGAATGAAGATGGAGGAACCTCGAGCGAGCTGACATACAAGAATATTCCCTTTTATATTACAAATAAGGGGTATGGGGTTTTTGTAAATCATCCTGAGGGAGTATCCTTTGAGGTTGCCACAGAGAGAGTATCAAAGGTTCAGTTCAGTGTTCCGGGTGAAAGACTGGAATATTTTATTATAGGTGGAGATACATTAAAAAAGGTACTTAGCAATTATACTGCCCTAACAGGTAAGCCGGCACTTCCTCCAGCATGGTCTTTTGGGTTATGGCTTACCACATCATTTACAACGAGCTATGATGAAAAAACCGTTAGCAGCTTTATTGACGGGATGAAAAATAGAGACATACCGCTGGATGTATTTCACTTTGACTGCTTCTGGATGAAGGAATTCCAATGGTGCGATTTTGTCTGGGATAGTGAGGTTTTTCCTGATCCCGCAGCAATGATAAAAAGACTGAAGGAAAAGGGGCTTAAAATATGTGTATGGATAAACCCATATATAGCACAAAAGTCTTACTTATTTGCAGAAGGCATGGAAAAAGGCTATTTTATTAAGAATCTAAATGGGGATGTGTGGCAGTGGGATTTATGGCAGCCGGGGCAGGCAATAGTGGACTTTACTAATCCGGGTGCATGTAATTGGTTTGCCGAAAAGTTGAAGGCACTTCTTGATATTGGAGTAGATTGCTTCAAAACAGATTTTGGTGAAAGAATTCCAACGGATGTAATATATTATGACGGTTCTGACCCCATAAAAATGCACAATTACTATACCTATCTCTATAACAAGACTGTATTTGAATTGTTAAAGAGGGAAAAAGGAGAAAGGGAAGCTGTGCTGTTTGCTCGTTCAGCAACTGTAGGTGGGCAAATGTTTCCTGTGCATTGGGGAGGTGACTGTTCTGCAAGCTACGAGTCTATGGCCGAAAGCCTCAGAGGTGGGTTATCACTATGTATGTCCGGCTTTGGTTTTTGGAGTCATGACATCAGTGGCTTTGAGGCAACAGCGACACCCGACCTGTACAAGAGATGGTCAGCTTTTGGATTATTATCTACTCACAGCAGATTACATGGAAGCAGCTCGTACAGGGTTCCTTGGTTTTTCGATGATGAGGCAGTTGAGGTTCTTCGCTATTTTACAAAGTTAAAATGTAGCTTGATGCCATATCTATTTTCAACTGCTTGCCATACTGCAGACAGTGGCATTCCAATGGTACGTTCGATGGTA
>JAEZIV010000095.1 GCA_023436515.1 Bacillota bacterium | reverse complement strand
TTGCTCCTGTCCTCTTAGCAGTTTCAACAATTTTCTCAGCTGATTGATCTAATACCTGATGATCGAACGCTTTTAATCTGATACGAATTTTCTGTTTGTTTGACATACATATACCTCCTCGTACGTTGTATTTGGTTACGTACAACAAGTATTGGTCTGTACACTACGCCGGGTGTTTCATAACGTTTTATATAAAAACCCAGGATCGTTCTTAGCCAAAGAAATAGGATAAACTTAACCTGGGCATTTTAACGCGATTATATTACACAGCAAAAAATATATAACGCAAAATGTACAGTGACTTGTCGCCCGGTTTCTTGAATCGGACATTCTCAGTAAAAGTTACCTACCTCTCAAAACCTCATATAATAAGGCCGGATAGCAATCTCCTACGTCATCGTATGCCTTCGCCACAACATTCAATATTTTACTACATATTTTACATCATTGCAAGGATTTTTTTATTTTTTTTTGAATGTACTACACAAATAAATCCCAGCTTAAAAGTTGTACTAAAAATAGTGCCGGCAGCTCATTAAATTGCCGCGATGCTTATTCGAAGCTTAAGCTTTAGTCATATAGAACGCCCTGTTAAAAAACAAGGCGTTCCGAAAAAGCAATTAGTTAATATCAATGGAACCAGGTACTACTTTTACTTCAAAGGAACCTATAATATCATTTCCGGCAGGATCTTTATTTTCAGCCCTACAGGTTATTGTGACCCTGCCTACCTTCTTGGCAGAAAATACAACGGTGTTTGGTACTTCCTCGTATACCTCACCTACTTTGACAAGCTTGGGCTTAATTTCTCCAATCCTTGTATCACTTATTGACCAAACAACCTTTTCATTTCTATACTCCTCCGGACTTATTGATACTACAAAATCCTTTTTAGTCCAAACTATAACATTGCTTGGGCCAGTTATTGTTAGTGTCGGCGCCTTATACAGTTTAGGGAACTCTATTACTAATGTATTATTATCATAGTTTAACTGCCTGCTTCCCATAGCTGTCAGAACCTGTCCCACATTGCTATTATTTACGGGCTTATACCCTGTGGGTAAAACTATACTTGTCCCATAATAACCGGTCGGTACTGAGCTAAAGCTGGCAATACCGGTATTGTCTGTGTCAGCTACTCGGGGTGTAAAGGATGAATCCTCTGTATACTGGCCGGTAGCTTCATTCTTTATATACTTCTTGAGTGTTACCCTCTGTCCTACAAAAGCTTTTCCCTCATAGTCCTTTAGCTCTGCCGAAACATTTCCGGTTTTTACATTAATAATGACAGGATTGTTTATTGGACCCGTTGTTCCAGTTGTACTATTGTATGTTAATGTGGCCATTGTAGAATATGCTGAAACAGGTGACTTACAAAGGAAGTTTACTTGTCCGTTTTGGGTGATTATATCAGGTTGGGGGGTAAAACGGATGACACTTAAGTCCTTTGTATACTTTCCACTATCTACGCTACCTCCGCCTATGGCTGTAACATTCCCAAATAAGGTAGTATTCAACTGTAAACTGCATTTTATATTGCTATATATTGTATTAAGGTTAGTCCCTTGGGCATTCACTGAAACATTTAAATTACTTGAATCACCAACCAGGGCATTTACTGTGTTAATGCTCATGCTCAATACTGGTGAACCGCTTTGTTTTATGGTTATCTCCTTTGAACCCTGGGCACCTTTTGAGTCGGTTACAACTGCTTTAATCTTAAAGGTCTCAGTTGAAAAATTCTTTACCATTTCTATGGCTTTCTCTTCCCCTAATTTGGGAGCATCAGAACCTTCAAAGGTTGCCACACTTTCCCCTGCTTCGTACGAACCATCGCCGTCATTATCTATATACACTTTACAGCTACTGATAGAATCATAGTCCGGATCAGTTGCCAGGAGTCTGAAGTTTAGTTTTCCAAGTGTATTGGCAATATATTCACCATCGTTCAGCCCCAGAATTTCTACTGAGGGGGCATGATTTGCACCCTTTGAAGCCTTTAATATGGTATTTACGAACATACGCAATTCATCACTTGAGGTTATTGGACTATGGCCTGTACCTGAGAAGGTCAGGTTGCCTTTGAAGTAAGTATAATAGTCATTTAAGCCGTCGTACTCATGATACTTATCCTCTTTAACTGTAGGAGTGATCAGAGTTGCAGTTCTTGAGCCGTGTGTATACCTGTTTTCATTTTTATATGTAAAGGCTGTAACAATATCAGGATCTTCTGGATTCAGCCTTATGTATTGCAGATGTGTAGGTGAAACCTTAATATCCCCTAAAATAAACGGATATTTCGTTAAATTACTTTCATTTATTTTAGTTGTCAATACTGTATCCGGGAAACGACTGTCCCCATTTGCATTTAATAAGGCAAGCCTGGTCATGCCTGTCGATACAGATACCCCTGAGGGCAGGCTTCGGTCAGTTTCAAAGGCACTCATTCCCAGCCTGTTCTTAAAGGCTGTTGTCAGATTGCTCTTGTTGAAACCAATGGTATCGTGGGTAAACATTACAGCCTGCCCTGAATCGGCAAACGCTTCCATAGCTTTAAGAGCCTGTCCGGATAAATCACCCTTGTAAGCATCGTCAAAGCCGAAAATAACCATATCGTAATTTCCGTTCAAGATTGTCGTCTTTCCGTTTACTGTTCCTCCATATTTACTATTAAAATCACTAATTTTCATTTCTGTGATATCTATTTTGTACTCACCTGGTCTTTGGAGCAGATTCTCACCTTTGTAGTTGCTCAATGAAGATAGTTTTAAGGTTGCATAATTGTCACTATTGTCAGGCAGCAATTGCAGTACACTTATATGGAGCTCATCCCCCTTGTAAGCAGCAAACCCTGTTTGATAAGACTTGGCTCCGAAGTTATCGGTGACCTCGATCTTCCACGGCACTACTCCCGTATATCTGTTTGAAAAAAGATAGTTGACCGAATAACCCTCTACTTTTCCCACATTAGTTTCGGTTTTAGCTATTTCACTGCTCTTAAATATCCCATCGCCGTTGCTGTCAATATATAAGGATACACTCATAGGATTAGTGCTATTCCTGTTATCCAGGTTCATAACAAAGCTCATAAGACCGCTGTTAACTTCTATATTTGCTCCATCGAATTCTAGCGGCCTTTTTGTCAATTCAAGCTTTGGTCGTACTTTTATTCCCTGGTCTGAGTACTTTTTTAGATTACTTAATAAATTGGCAGTTGTACCTGTTTTAACGTTGGTATAGCGGCTATCGTTTCTATAGCTGTTAAAATTGCTGTACAGCTTTGTAGTCTCCATACCAGAGGCAAATACTCCGCTATCAAAAACAATAAGCTGGCCCGACGTAATAAAGCTTTTAATCTTATTTGCAGCTATGTTCGAAATATCATTACCACTATAAAATTCCTTGTTGCCGGTTACAGAGGTGGATACATTAACATTATTTGATACTATAGGTCCAAACCTCTTGTAGACATTTTGCTGGTAATACTTATTGTATTGATCCGAGGTTGTAGTATTATTGCCTATGTATATAATGTCATAGGCACCATTTATCTCCTCAGCTTTTGATATAAGCAGTGGCATAGGCATCCTGATTATCTCAACAGGCCTTTGGAAATATACTTCAAGGTTTGATTCCATTGCGGCTGTGATATCGTATGATGTTGTGGGCTGTATTTCCAAAATCCTGACCGGTTCGCTGCTGACACTGCCCTCGGCAGCAGTAATGGTCCCTAAGCTTGGAATAAGCATTACTGCAATTAGTATCATCACTAATAGTAAGCAACCTGCTTTACTTGGTCTTTTTTGAGTATACATTTTTTTACACCTCCATAAAAATATACTACGGTATTTTATTTATAATAGAAAAACTACTCCCATTGTATATAAGTTTTTTTATTATTTACATTATAAATTGACTATCCATCGTCTTATCGACTACTCATTTAAGATACATCCCAATAATCTCCCAGCCGAATAATATAGTTACAACTGTTCCTAAAGCTATAAATGGTCCAAAAGGTATGGTATCTTTTCTATTGAGCCTCTTTAATATAATAAGAATAAAGCTAATTATACCTGCTGCTACAATAGAAATAAAAAGTGCAACAATCATCATTTTCCATCCCAAAAATAAACCAATTGGAAAGAGAATTTTAATATCGCCTCCCCCAACGATATCCTCGGTCTTATATATAAACGAACCCACTTTAGCCATCAAAATAAAAAATGTACTGCCTAGGAAGGCGCCTAATATTGGATTCCACCATTCACTGTCACCGTATATACCTATATATGTAAAGAAACTTATTATATATAGCACTACTCCACCGGCTGTAGCAATAGCAACAAGGGAGTTAGGAATAATTCCGAACTCAAAATCAATGTAAAACATAACAATAAGTATGGATACCAGCAATACCATTGCAAAAAACTCAGTATTAATGCCATATTTGTAAAACAGGCAAACATACACTATTGCAGTTATTACTTCGATAAACACATATCTCGGAGATATTTTTTCTCCGCAGCTGCTGCATTTGCCCCTCTGAAAGATAAAGCTAAAAACAGGAAAAAGGTTCCGAGGTCTTAATCTTTCCTTGCATTTGGTGCAGTGAGAGGAAACAGCCACCACCGACTGGCCTCTCGGAATCCTGTATATGCAAACATTCAGGAAAGAACCGCAGCAGGCTCCTATGGCAAGTACAAACAATACAGTCAATATTTGAATTATCATGCTTACACTCCTGCCGGATTGTTCACGGTTTTTATGCCATTAAGCTTTATGCTTACTATTTTAGGGACTGCATTGTTTTCCACCAATTTAACTAAATAGTCAAAGGCGTATTCCTTTTCATTTCCACCGAGCTTGGTACTCTTATTCATAAAAGCCTTAAAAGTGACTATATACCACTTGTTTTTTTCAGAGTAAGCCGGATGCAGGGCAACACTGCAAGTGTCCTTTAGTTCTCCTTGAACTCTTATACTGTAAATGTTGTTTTGCAGCAGTAGGGCTTCTTTCGGAAACCTCTTCTGGTAATTATCATCTATTACCAGGATATCTTGCTTTTCTTTGTTTTTCTCTACGGACAAGGTACTCAGCAATTTGCTGAAATCTGCTCTGCCTTTCTCCCAACTGCCATTTAGGAGAATTCGTCTCTCATTATCCAGCTTGATCAGATTCTCAAATAAGTCAATAATTACAGCTTTCTCCTTGTCATAAGTGTCCCCATCCTGTTTATATAGGTAATTTGTGTTGTCAGCGCTTTTTTCCAGATTCAAATATGGTATCCGAGCAATAAAATCATTATTATACCTGAATAACCTGTCCTTTGCCTTCTTTTTGAAGGTGGACTCTCTCGCTCTCAGAATCTTATAATCATTCTCCTCTTTCACCAGCTCGACATCAAATTTTGTCTGCACCAAAACAGTATCCTTCTCACTATCCATAGGTGCAGTTATTTTTTTATATGTATTGGCTTGCTCATTCAGCTTATAGTTTTTTTCAAACGACTCATCGGTAATACATTTTGCCTTTAAGTTCATTTTAACAAAGTAAAGCAGAATACCGTTATTCTCCTCTATATATGTAGCTTCTAGCTGCGGTTGTTTGCTGTCCTCTAATTTCATAAGAGGTGTATAATCTATAAGTGTTATACCGTTCATTCCTACAAACCTTGGAAAATTCAAGCCGATTTCAGTATTATTGTTACCTTCCTCAATTGTACGTTTTGCAATAAAGGAGCGTAAATCCTCAGGGATATTTCCAGACTCAGAATATTGCTGATAACTATCTACCGGCATAGAATACATCTTAAAAAAATAATCAGATATCAGTTTCTTGATTTTTTCATTGTCTTCCTTACTGACAGCGGTTTGCCATGAAACCGTTTTATTCACTCCGTTATTGTTCGTAGTTGTGCCTCCTTCTGCCGAAGAACACCCTGCCAGGAACAATGCAATGCTTATAGTACCTACTAAAGCCAATAACAGCATTTTTTTCATGTAGTTCACCTCTATCAGAAATTAAAATATTGAATCCAAATCTATACCTTCATCTAAAAACTCATTCAGTAAAACCTGTCTGCCCGGGAAGGTAACCCTTGCATGGTCGCCACTCCCACTGCCCTTAAAATGAACTCCTGCATAACTGCCATCATCCAGCCTCAGCAGGTTCCACCCCTCCTTTAATATCTGGGGAAGATAATTAATAGTTACACCGGACACAGTTTGCTGGTCTGCTGAGGAATAATCAGGGCTTACATAGCCATATGCAGCATCGGGAGTATAACCTCTGCCAGCCGCTATAATTGCTCCTGTTACCTCCGCATCCTTTCTAACAATCACCTTTCCAAGACTGAATATTATTCCATTAACCCTTCCAGTGACCTCCAGCGTAACCTTCGGATTTGAGTTGATTAACAAATAATAATCATCCGCAGAAATAGTTCCAGGTAAACTGCTACTAACTCTTTCATTTATTTTTGAATTGACATCCACCGCTCCGGGTGGTAACGTACTCAAATTTATAACATGTGGATTTGTACTGGTGCCAAACCTCCCCAGCAACTTATCTTTTACACTCAGAAAGAGATTTGCAGAGCCTGGCTGGGTAGATGGCTGATTACTATTGATAATGTAAGTGTTTGTACTATCAAAATCTCTTTTTGCAAAGGGCTGGGTTAATGGCTTCAGCCTATTCAGTATTTCTTCGAGCTTGGCAGATATCTTATCGTCATCCAGATCCTGCCCCTTCCAATCTGAGGATATTTGGGGCAAGCCATCCATCATATAATTGGTCCAACCAATTGCCGGCTGGGTCACATTATCAATGTCAAGACCCGAACCTGTCGTTGTGAAGCTAAAGGGTGAAATTTCAGCATCTATGTCTGCGGGATTGTATCTTGAAGGATTCATAAAATATATCCTGTCATTTGCTCCCATTTCATAATGGCAAAAACCTGATATTGTAGGAGCATTTACTTCAAAGCGAGATGAATCATTAGCTC
>JAEZIV010000084.1 GCA_023436515.1 Bacillota bacterium | reverse complement strand
TGTTATGCCCTCGCATCTGCAGACTATTTCCCCATACTCAGGATGCTCCTTAATCAGTTCCTGTTTTTGCTCAAGACTTAGCTCCCTGAAAGGGACAATTCCCTTTCTTTCTGATATAAAATCCTTTTTCTCAAGGAGTTCTTCTCTATTGGAAATTATATCCCTTACCATTCTGCTTATTGGCACTGAGGAAGTAAGCCCCGGTGATTCAATACCTATAAGATTAATCAACCCGGGTACAACCTTTGATTCTTCGATTATAAAGTCACCAAAGCCACCGGTTTTCGGCCCCACCAGCTTTGACCTTATACCTGTATAGCTTCTGATTATATGCTTCATGCTCAGAGGCGGCAGCAGCTCCTTTGCTTCCTTGAAGAGCTGATCCATTACACTCTTTGTGGCGCTGTAATCGCTCTTTGACCTAATATACTCCGCACTGGGGCCGATCAGCATGTTCCCCTCCACGGTAGGTGTCAGATGTACTCCCAGTCCTCCTATTCCGGGTCTTGGAACAGGGTAGACAGGCATGCTGAGATACTGGCTGGTTCTCTTGTCCAGAATGAAGTATTCTCCCCTGCAGGGATAAACCTTGTAGCCCTTTTCTCCGGCAAGTGAAGCTATTCTGTCTGAGTAGAGTCCCGCACTGTTTATTATGTACCTGCTGAAAAATTGCTTCTTCCCTGCAGTAAGTCTGAACATATTATCTCTTTTTGATATACCGTTAACCTCTGTTTCAAAATGGAACTTCACCCCATTTAGTGCAGCACTTTCCGCCAGAGCTACAGTATAGATAAAGGGGCTGGTTATTGCTGTGTTTGGAGAAAGCATGGCGCCGATGCCCCCAACATGGGGCTCCAGCTTTTTTACCACGTCGGCGCCGACGAATTCCAGCCCTTTTACGCCGTTCCTGCGGCCGTTCTCAAGCAATTTATCAATGCCGGCGAAATCGCTTTCCTCGAAGGCTACAATGAGCTTTCCTGTTTTCTTATAGGGTACCTCCAGCTCTGAACATATTCCCTCAAAGTCCTCATTGCCTTGGACACAAAGCCGGGCCATAAGGCTTCCGGGCTTGTTGTTGAAGCCGGCATGAACAACAGCACTGTTCCGGCCGCTGGTTCCGGCTGCAACATCACTTTCCTTTTCCAACACACCTATTTTTAGTTGAAATTTTGACAGCTCTCTGGCCACTGCACACCCGACAGCTCCTGCTCCCACTATCAATATATCAAAAGTATTTTGATTGTCAGTATAGGCAGTCATGTAAACTCCATTCTGCGCTAAAGCGCTTATCTATGTTATAAATCTCATACATAATTTGATAGCTATAGAAAAAACTTTTATTTGATTATAGCACACCTGTAAAGGTATTCAAGATTTGCCTTCAGATAAAGGAGTCTAATAAGTCTAAATAAGTCTAGATATCTTAATATTCTATCTACGCTGAACTTTTAATGGAAAAATATCTTTTCTGCCTGTTGAGTCTTGTGGTATAATAAAATTATTATTTCTCATGAAAGAGTGATGAATTTTGTATTCCCAAAAGGAAAAATACTGTGATGGTCGAGGTGTTATGAGGTCACCAGGCGAGAGCTACCTTGATAGCGAGGGTATTATCCGTGATCCCGGAGATGATTATTTTGACTATATGGGTATTTTACGGCAAGCAGATGAAGAGTTTTATGATAGCCAAGGTATATTGAGAAATTCTGATGATAGCTTTTATGACGGTGCAGGAAATTTGTGTGAAAGATAAAAAGTGCCTTTAGAGGGCACTTTTTTTATCTTTATTTAAAACAACTTCTTCTTATATAGAAAATATCCTACGATACTGCAGATTGTCAAAGACATGCCTAATACTATCCAGAAGCCGATAGGGCTCTTCTCTAGTGGCAGTTGTACAAGGTTCATACCAAAAAAACTTGAGATCATCGTAGGGATAGCCATAACAATGGTTACAGAAGTCAGGAACTTCATTACAATGTTGAGGTTATTGGATATTACCGATGCAAAAGCATCCATTGTTCCCGACAGAATACTGCTGTATATATTAGCCATCTCAATGGCCTGCTTATTCTCAATGATAACATCCTCAAGGAGCTCGGTATCCTCGGGATAGTTCTTTATGTGCTCATATTTCATTAACTTTTCAAGCACAACTTCATTTGATTTCAATGCAGTGGAGAAGTAAACAAGGCTCTTCTCCAGCTTTAGCATCTGTATAACTTCCTTGTTTTTCATTGATTTGTATACTTCTTGTTCAATTCTGCTGCTGGTTTTATCAATATGCTTCAGGTATTGAAGATACCTTGTTGCATTTTTATATAGGATCTGAAGCACAAATCTGGTTTTATATTGAGTTAAAAAGGTTTTCACCTTATTGTTTAGGAAGTCGCTAAGAATAGTATCTTCCTTGAGACATACCGTTATTATTATGTGCTTTATAAGAATTATTGCAAGAGGAATAGTAGTATAGACATTCATCTTGCCTTCCCTATCTACTATTGGTATGTCAACAATAATAAGTGTTTGACCGCTGTCGCTCTCAATACGTGCTCTTTCCTCTTCATCCAGTGCAGCTCTCAGAAAATCCATTTCGACTCCCAATGAACCGCTGATATGATTTATTTCTTCATCTGTAGGGTTCACAAGGTTTACCCAGGAACCTTCCTCAAAGGTATCGATTCGGACTATTTCATTGTTTACAGTCTTGAAAATATCAAGCATTTCGTTCACCCTCTTTAAAAAAATTATAGAATAGGGTATATTTTCCAGATAATAAACAATAATTCATTATTAAAAAGTGTTCTTCTTAATGTATGACGGCATAGAAAATAAACCCACATGATTATTAAATTTTAAGCTGCTACTATCAGGGTCACATTCCATACCTTTCACCTGCCTTTACAAATAATATCACAAAAAAAACCGACACTACGAGTGACGGTTTATACGCATAAAAAAACACCTTCACTCGTTGAGTTTTAGCACTGTACAGCATAGGATAAAATCCAGCTACATTAAGTAAAACCTTATTTCGGTAGTACCTGTTGACCCATTGGCATCTCTCGATGTTTCCGGGCAGCAGCGTATATCTGTATAGGAACCTCACCTAACGAAATTCATATTTAACATAATTATATACTTATATTTTTTATATTTCAATATCTATATTTTTATCAACTTATTTCAACTTATTTCAACCAATATTCCCTGCAATCATTTGTCCTCTCCATAAAGCCGTACTCAATTAGGTAACGGCGCAAGGTAGCAAAGTCCCCATAATTGGATTTTAATATACAATTCACTTCCTTTTCTGAATAACGCTTGCTTTTATCAAACTGCTCAGCAATCCTTCTGAGAATAACTATTTTTTTCTTTTCTTTGCTAGAAAAAACCTTTAATTTAAGAGGAGCTTGGGAAATAAACATAGCCTCAATAATCTTTTCCTCCTCTGCCTTGGTTACCATATATCTTTCATCAACCATTTTAGCTCCTTTATGGACATCAACAACTTCATCCTCGTTTCTGTTGGGCATTTCATCGTTAAGACAAGCTCCCTCGCTGGCTAATTCATAAATGGCAAGATATATTTTCGCTTGCTTTGCCTTTTCTCGAAAAACAAACCTTTGATGTCGAATTGTAACGGGGGCCACACCTGTATTTTTCGCTATTTCCTTATCTGACAGACCAGTATATATCATTTCCAGAAGCTCCTTCTGATTGTCGGTTACCCCGGTATATTTCTTATCAAGGGATAATAATACATTAAGTTGGCCTTTATGTACTTCCCCAATATGATATCTGATCATTTTATCAGCTGTAAAAAACCTGTCGCCAACAGGGAATACCTCTCCACAATCAAAGACTTCTCCGCAGATGCTGCAAATAAAGCTCTTTGTTTTTTGACAAATGGTATACCCGTTCTTTATTTCCTCATAAGTATTATTAATTATTCCTTCCAACATACAAACAACTCCTATCGTTTTAGCCATTCATAAACTTATTTTAAATTTGTTTATCAATTTTGTCAACATTTTTGTTTACTATTGTATTTTCGAATATTTACATATATCACTAATCCAACATTATTCGCAAATATAAGTAAAAGTTAACATTTTTTTGGCGAATATTGTAATTTTGGAGAATTTGTTATATGATTGTACATGAGTATTACAAAATTATACCTGTTGAATATTTCTCAGGCATAGTTGGACTCATTTCCAGTGGCAATGCATTTTTTTACTTTAGGAGACATATTTGTGTTTATACAATTAATGGTGCTTAATACAGTTTTTGCAATGATAACAGCCCTCTTAGTAATAGTTTTTCTCAAAACCAATTTTAGTGTTATATCATCACGATTTAGAGTTCTTACTTTCATAAGCTTATTCGGGTTGTTTAACGGTGCTTTATCAACCTTATGGATGGAAAAACTGAATATTTCCGATAATTTGCAAATTATCAAGCCGGTTTTGCTAATGGTCTTTAGTATTTTGCTGGTAATATTTATCTTAAAGGTTGAAGTACCCAAGGCTATACTAGCCTTTTTTGTCATATTAATGACAGTTGGACTGGGAAACGCCGCAGTCCCTATATTCTTTATGTTGTTAGATATAGACACCTCACCTACATTAATAGCTAAAAATCCATCCTTATTCTTGGTAGCTAACATACTGATTTATGTTATTGCGACGCTTCTTACTCTGCTGACACAGTTTATTAAGCTGTTCCGCAACATAAAAAATATAAAGGCAATTGGCTTCTTATTGGCTGTGGCACTTTTAGTAATAATTTCACTTACTGGTGTTCATTATATCTCGGGTCTGAGCTTTATTTCTTTCTTAAGTATATTTGTTTCTACATTGATATATCTGGCCTCATCGATCTGGTATATTAACAAGTTTCAAAAATACGAACTACAAGCTGAAGAACAAAAGCAGCAGGCCTTTTATAACGAATCCTTAAGCCAGATGATCCAGGATTTACGTAGATTTAAGCATGATCAGGCAAACCACCTGACAGTTATTTCAGCCATGATAAAAATGGGGAAAGATAGTCAAGCAGCATCATATATAAATGAATTATTTAATACAAGCGATATTTTTCTTGATAGATCAGTATTTGATATAAAAAATGCCGGCTTATTTGGTCTGATATCTTCGAAAATGGATTATGCAAAAAAATCCGGACTGACATTTAATATAAATACAGTTGGTGATATAGACGCTATTCCAAATGTAAAAATTTCAGAACTATGTGAGATCGTTGGTATCCTATTAGATAATGCTATTGAAGCAGCTATTCTCAGTGAAAATAAGCAGGTTGAGATTTATCTCGAAGGTACCGAAGGCATCATAAATATTGATATTACTAACAGCTGTGGAACAATACCTGATATTAATAAGCTTAAAGCAGATGGCTACTCAACAAAAGGAAATAACAGAGGACATGGTCTTGGTATCGTTGAAAAAATAATTAAGAAGTACAATACTATAACTAATACCATGAGCTTTAATGAAGAAAAGATGGAATTCATTCAAAAAATCCAAATAAAAAAAGGCTAAACGCCTTTTTTTATTTGACCCTATTTTAGTAATGATTTGGGGAATTCCTTCTGATAATACGAGAATATCCAACAAGCCCCAGCAGACGCGGTTGATGCAATAATGCCAACCGAAGACAATACAGTAAGTACCAGCAGTTTCAATTTCATTCTTTTCATGTTAATACCCCACCCTTTCGATTTTTTGTTATTTTATACACCAGAGGTGTAAGATTGACAGAGGTAATAAAGGTTATAATTGATACGATATTACAGTATGTCAAGGGGATGAATAAACTAACAAGAAACCAGGAAGCAAACACAAGCCTTCCTTTAATTTTCAACTCTTTGTACCGTTTCTCGGTTATTATGGGCTTGGACTCCAAATCAGCTGGTGCATAAAAGTATATGAGAAAGCCTGAAATAGTGAATAAAATATAGTTTAAGTATGGGATACTTACTAATATTGATAGATAAATTGTTCCGAATATAAGCGTAAAATGGGTTAAAATACAGCCGATCTGAGACTTTGCATGGACACCGCCAAACAAGGATTTATTTATGGAAAAAACCAGTACAGCCACCAAAGCATAGTTTATCTTCCCCAGTAGCAAAGCAGTAAGAATTACTGCAGCCAGCTTTAAGCTGTCAGAAATAGCCATGTATAGACCATAATCAATCTGTTCGGCTCTTTCCTCCGTCATACCTGGAACTGTGGCAAGTATCTCATCTGCCACCCGCTTTGTGATTCGGTCCAGCATAATTTCACCACCATTTACATTTTAATCCATTATATACTATTATTTATAATTTATCCATATATTTTTTTTAAAAATGATCTATTTTTTGGTTAAAACATTCAAGTATTAGCGATCACCGGACTATTTGATACAATTATGCCTGATTTCATGGAGTTGCATGAAATCAGGCATAATTTCTCATGTATTGCATGTTTTAATACAGTTATGTTTACATACTCATTCTACCCCAAGCTAACGGCCACAAAATAACCATTAGGCTTTACTCAACCATTCCTCTGCCAGAATTGCATACTCATAGGTGTCAGTCCAAATAGGATTTCCGAGCTCATCCTTTTTAAAATATATATTTTTAAGTAAATGCCCTTCCCTTCTCATACCTAGACGCTCCAGCAGTTTCCATGACGGACTGTTCTGTGGATTACACATTGCAATAATCCTACGCGCATTTTTTTCTACAAATCCGTAATCAATTAGTTTTCTACAGCTTTCAGCAGCATATCCCTTACCATAATAACCGGAGTTAAAAACATACCCGATTTCCCATGTCATAAAGTCAGTAGGTTCTTGCTGCTGAAAGTAAACATTACCAATTACCTTACCGCTTTCTTTTAAACTCACAGCCCAAAATGCCCCATTCTTGGATCGATTCTCTGCCTCCAGTTTACAGGCCTCTTCATCAAAAACATCATAGGGCTCGTATTTAACTACCTTCTCATCGGAAAGATATTCATAAAGGTCCTTCCAGTCTTCAGGTCTAAATCTTCTTATTACTAGTCTATCGGTTTCAAATGTACACATATAACTCTCCCTAATTCCTTAATTTTTCTATTCTTATAACCGGACTTCTAAGCTTAAGTGGTCAGCTAGTATTTTTGCATCTTAATCCTGTAACTGTAAAGTTGCGGAATTCTGGCAATCAGGTCTGCAACTGACTCTCAAAAAGGACTTTTAGGTTCCTTGGAATAAGGCTGAAGTAATCCTCAGCCAAATTTAATTCCTTGAGTTTATGTATAAGCTCTTGCGGAAGCTTCTCTAGACATTTTCCTTCCAGCAGCATTAAGGTCTCTTCCCTGGTGAATTCTACATTGCCGACGATATCATTAATGTAGCCCCTGTTTTGAGGGCAATTGGTCTGGCATATAATGCATCCGTGAATACAGTTATGGGCCGACGCATCCAGCCAGCTCGGAAAATCTCTCTCCATGGGCCATACAAACTCATTCAGATAGGTCAAACACCTTTCAGCCTTAATTAAAAACCTGTCCTTGGTAATAGCAGCGGTGGGACATTTGTTTATGCACACCTCACAGTTTTTACAAAAATCCATTTGCATAATATCGTACCAATGATTGTCTTCGACTGGCATATCAGAGTAAAAGGTTATTAGTTCATGGAGACTTCCCATTTCCTTTACATAGGTTATGTTATTCCTTCCATACTTTACCAAACCACTTCTCACTGCTAGGAGCTTTTGAGGTAAGGCCGGTGCATCTATTAAACTATACTGAGACTGAAGAAGCTCACCTAATTCACTCTTGAAGTCTTTTTGCTTATCTACCTCAACAAACGTGTGGTGTAGCAGCGATATACACTTGTCCATATAATTAAATTTCACTCGCACCAACGGCTTTGGCATAGCAGCAACAATTATTGATTTTATTTCAAATGGGGCTTCAGGAAGCTTGAAGCTATAAAAATTACTTGTTATTATGTCTATGAGCTCACTATATAAGTCACTGTTCTTTATACTTTCTACATCCTTTTCCAGGTCATTTAGTCGATTAATTGATATTGCTTTAATACAGTACTTGTTTTCCATCAGGATCTCCTTTGGTTATTATTTTCCATGAATTAGCAAAGTGCCCGAACTGCAAATCAATAAATAACATATTTTCTGACAGGCACCTGTTTATTGCTTCTTTAGGTTAATAAATAACAAGCAAAGGCTGAATACTTAATAGCATACCTCTGCTTGCTATTCAGAAACCACCTTTAAAACAATGCTCTTTTTTAGCACAAAACCACATCCTTCCATATCAGTAATGCTATCATTATAGCATTACTAACATAAGGGCAGAAGGCTTTAAACAATTATAGCAATTCTTAAGGGCACATAAAGCGGATAATAAAAATCTATATTGTCATACAATACTAAGTATCACTGCATTCATGGGATTACGATTCAATTTGTTGACGTTTTAAAACTAATAGAAGATAATGAAATTATTCTCAAAGACCAGTTTTTATCTTATTCTAAACATAAGCCTTTAGAGTTTTATCTTTTTAGGAAAGTGAGGATCACCTTGAATGACAAAACAGCTAAGCTTCTTCAGAGATGAAGCAGAATTGCATACTATTAAAAGTAAAACCAAAGCTATAATATCTGCTTCCAGGAGAACCGATATTCCGGCATTTTTTTATGCTTGGCTACAGGAGGCTCTAGCTAAAGGATTGGTCGAAATCCCGAATCCTATGTTTCCAAATAAAGTTTATAATGTGGATCTGAATCCTGAAAAGGTCCACTCAATAGTGTTATGGAGTAAGAATTTCCATAATGTTTTATCAAATCCTATGCACCTTGAGAATTATAATCTATATTTTCAGTACACCATAAATAACTATTCCAAGCTTCTTGAACCAAATGTTCCTGAATATAAGGAAGCCTTAAGCATTCTAGAGGGCTTACTAAAAAAATATAAGCCGGAACAGTTTAATATTAGATTTGACCCGGTAATAATATCTGTAAAAGGTGAGGTCAATCCCACCCCTGATATGCCAGCAAAGGCAAGAATAATGGTTTTCGAGCAGTTATGCAAGGATTTAAGGCATCTTGGGATGGAAAAATGCCGAGTTACAACTTCATATCTTGCAATGTATGGGCATGTTAAGAGTCAAATAGAAAAAAGCGGACTAAATTTAGTTCATTTAGATACCGATAAGCAAATTTCACTTTTTGAGCAAATATCTGAGGTGGCATATAAATACCATATATCATTATTCTCCTGTGCCAGCCCTATTCTAGAACAGGTGCCGGGCATCAATAAAGGGCATTGCATTGATGGTGAATTACTTGAAAAGCTTTTTGGTGGTAAAGTAAAAAAAACAAAGGATAACGGCCAAAGAAAGGCATGTGGCTGCTCCTACAGCAAGGAAATTGGGATATACTCAAAAAGCAACAACGGAATGAAGTGTTTACATGGCTGTAAATACTGCTATGTAATGGATTAAGTCTAGATAATACTATGAATTTTTTAAAGTTAGGTGTTACAATGCGGATTTTCACATCTGCATTCTGAGGTTGCCTAAACTTAGCGACACGGCAACTGAATATTTTCTAAACAAAACGTGACAGTATCTCTAATATAGTTCACAATAAAATCTAATGTCAGCATATGGAGCTCATCTCCTCCTACGCTGTTGAAGTCCAGCCCTAATCCATTAAGAACTAAAGGTATGTTGGCTTTACAGATCTCAGTGATTATTATTTCATTCGGCGTTACAAGGAGCTGAGGAGGGCTAAGCTTGTAATAGTGTATTAAATGCCTGTTCAAGGTTCCATAATCTTTATGCAGCAATTTTCTAAGAGTTAAAAACTCTTCTGTATCATTATTAATGTCATTTGGGAAGCCTGGAATCTTTAGTTGTGACCACTTATGGTCTGATAACAAATGGCAGTAATAGCCCAAAAACAGGCTATTGCCTAAGTAATCAGAGTATTTCTTCTTAAATCTCACATATTCTAATTCTGGTAATTTAGTATATTCACCATTAATTATGTATCTGAAATGTGAATGTGAATTCCCATATAATGTACCATCGTGTGCGTCTGGAAGCAGATTCCCCAATATGAAATCATTCCGATCTAAGTTACATCCTTCCAATATTTGTAAAGCAATTATGTAATGGATTATTCGAGAAGCCATATTAAACGCCCTTCGCCCTTACTATATTTTACATATTTCTGCATAATGATAATAGCATACAGCCAAACAACAGTAAACAAACTTTGTAAATATTGTAAGCCAATCCACCCAGGAATGACACGCTATTATGATACTGGAAATGTTGGAAAACGGTATCGCAGAGGCGATGCTATTGGAACGCCTTATGCCGTTACAATAGATGATACAACTCTTGAGAAGAACATTGTTACGGTCCGGGAACGAGACACCATGCAGCAGGTGACAATATCAGTTGATGAATTAAGCAGTTATTTGCGAAAGGTTCTACTTACCCAGTAACACCATTGTTTTGATTTGTTCACCGGAAAAGATTTCAGCAGTAGCATCAATAAGTCTGTAATATGCCAAAAAATATTGCTTTTTTATATCAATATCATTATCAAATTTCAAGACTATGGTTTTTCCATCATAATAGCTGACAGCTGACGGTATTTTAATTGAATCATCGTTTATATACTCAATATGATAGTTTCCAGGCTGTATATTTAGACCTGATTGTGAAATCTCAGTATTAAAATCAACCCTTATTTTATTTCTGGAAATAAGGGTTGCATTACTTATTTCGGGGCTTTTCTTTAGGACATTACTTGCTTCAAACTCGAAGGTGCTATTTGGGGTTAATGCTAATCCTGTATGCAAGTCCTTGGATATGGTCAGTGTACACCTTGAGAATGGCATAAAAACACAGTCATACCAAAAATAAAGTATGACAGAATCAGGATAGTCATTTGAATAATAGGCTTTAACGGGCTGTTCTGCTTTATAATAATATTCGCACCTTACACCAGAACTGTCCCTAACCCACTCATACTTGTAGGGTCCATTTATGACATAGTTTGAAACATCCTTTGCATGTGCCGGATCCAGATTCCTGTTGAACTTTACAATAATTGTATTTGTATTAAGCGGCTCTATCGAGACTACCTTCGTTATGGCTGAATTATCAAGCACCTTAAACGAAATTTTTTGTTTCTTTATTAAATATTGCTTTTTTACATCACTAATATTGCTTATAGTTATATCATATGTTTTATTGGAAACAAGCTTAGCAGTTGTAAGTATAACTCTACACCCTGCACCGTAGCTATTATCTGAAATAACTGCATTTATTACATTAACAGTTTTAGAAGTGTCAGTATTAACAACTGTGTAGTTGGATATCTGTTTTCCACTTGCTTGGCTGATGGGTGTACTAAAGTCCAGTTGTATTTTTCTATCACTTAATGAAATAGCATTTACAAGCTTTAGCTCCTCGAAGTTTCCTCCAGTAAATTTTATTTGGTCTCCTTTACTCTGATCATCAAAACCAAGGCTTATAGTCTCCCCAAATGCACTTGTTAACAATTCACTTACCTTTAATGTGTACTCAGCACCAGGCTTAATTGATAATTTCTTGAAAAATACTTCTAGTACATATGGGCTGTCAGATAGCACAGACACATTGATATCAGCTTTTTTGGTCAGTACCTTACCATTCGATACCAGACTGAATGCTTCGGGTCTCTCCGCCTTTGAATTGACAGGCTGTGTAAAATAAACAATGACTTTATTGTTGGATTTTTGTTCAACCTTGCTAATTCTGAAAAAATCAGACACAATCTTTGTTTCTTTTGCACTAGAAACATTAGCTAAACAAAATAATGCTACAAAAATAATGACTATGAAAGAGCATATTGATTTTTTCCTCATAGACCTCTCCCCCAAAATTATCATACCCTATTTTACCACTATATACTAATAAACAGAAGATTATTTAAGCTCTTTTCGCCGTAATACAAGAAGACCTAATACACGAAGATTGCTTCTTTTTGGCCTTTTACAATAATCAATTATTGTAAAATAAATGAAGTGATATATCCCACAGTATATTGTACGGCATTAGCACTACTGTGAGCAAAGACTGGGCACAATAGACTTCTTGTTTTTACAAATATAGTTGCCCAGATAACGCCTGAAGTAAACGTAAATATCACGATACCCTACCAACTAACCATTCTTTTGCTTTCTCATAATCGTTTATGAAAGCATATGCAAAAGAAACGCCTACTGTTTCCATTAACGATTTCATTAGTTTTTGAGAGGTACGATCAAGTCCAACAAGAACCACCTTTTGTATTGAGTTTTCTGATTTTTTTAGTTCTGAAACAATAATATTAGCCAGGCTTGCTTCTACTAATGTTTCATTGAGATGAATTGCTATTAAGCTTGGAGTAGATGGCTTTCTGATAGTTACCATATCTTTTAAGAATTTATCTATTACAACATCTGTGTATATGTTTAAACAATCTAATTCTTCACACCATATTTCACAACCTGAAAATGGCAGTATAAAAGAATTTCTTATTATTATATTTTCTTTTAAGATTTTTTTCATTTTCCCCTCTATTCAACACACAATATTTTACTATTTTGCATTTATGATATCAAAAATTTTCCATATTAGCAATTTGGAATGGGGCATATAAAGCACTGCAATGTTTGCATAATATATGATTTAGGAAAACTAAATAAAATAAAAAATAGTACCAACGCTTAATACCGTTGATACTACTCACTTTTGGTGCCGAAGGTTCGACCCAGGGTAGTGCTAATTTAAGTACTGTTCAGGATACTTTATAACCTGTTTCATCACCCAGGGGCCTAATAGATTCGGAACTTCCCAGCGAAACTCATTACCTACATATATTTTTCCATTATATAATTGCTTTCATACTTATCCATTGGATTTTGAATTTCAACAATCTTAAAACCACATTTCATTACATAAAAATAATGATTTCTTCTTGAAAATCCTGGTGTTTCAGTACGCCATACCTTCGTGGCAGGAAATTTTTCTTCTATCATTTTCCAAACCTTTTGACCTATTCCTGCATTTTGATAAGTAGTATCAAAAAAAATATTCCCTAAGAAGTTTTCATTACTTTCATCATTAATCCACAACATTACAGAACCAATCGTTTTATTATCTAATAGAATTTTATAAGATGTTACCCTTTCATCAAATCCCCACTTTCTTATAAAATCCCCATTGTCATATCCTTCTGGGCCACCTTTTTCCTCTCCTAAATGTATTTGCGCATCTTTATCAAAAGCTCTCGTCATTATTGGTATTAATTCTTCAACATCCTTTTCCTCTAATATTTCAAATCTAATATCTTTGTTATTCATATTAATCTTTCCTTTCTTCATTATGCTATCGGCAAGAATATTTGAACTTTATATTCCATATCATCATTAGTTCCTTCAACGTGTTCTTCTAGCCATTGATGTGTTCCTTGCTTATAAGGACTAAGCAATAACCAATTTGCAAAACGCTTCCATGCATTTCGTATTTCTTTAACCTTTACAAGAGTAACTGCATATCTTCCACCTGGTATAGTTTTAATTATGATATCATCTTCTAAACACTCAAAATCTCCAGGTACTGTAATACAAGCCTCGTATCCATATTCCCTCTTTAAACTATCTGAAGTATCATATCCAAAGATACGATATTCCTCGAGCTTATACTTATTTGCCAATTTTACTACTCTTGAAATAGCTTTATGCTCCGGCTCCTCACCAAAATATAAGTGTGATGCGACTCTCATCGGATTTATGTTTTTAAGCACTTTTATATCTGGATACTTTTCAACTAAATCATTTCTCTGGTCAGTAAAATAGACGCTAAGCAAATCGATTTTATTAAAAGAGAACTCAGTACCCTTTCTGTTCCTATAGAGGCTTGGATTTATACCCACTATTTTTCTAAATGCTCTTGAAAATGCTTCATTACTTTGAAAACCATACATAATTGCAATATCAAGAATGCTAAAATCACCTTCTTGTATCAACTCACAAGCATCTGATATTCTCCTGAGTCGAATATACTCCTTAATGGTATATCCCGTCAAAGAATAGAACATCCGGTAAAATCCAGATAATGACATACTTGCTTCTCTGGAAATACTAGTAAGTTCAACATTAATATTAATGTTTTGCTCAATGTAATCAATTGCTTTTTGTACTTGTTCGTAATAATTCATAATTAATCCTTATCAGCTGATATTTTTATATTATCACTCTTTAATATTATACACTTGACTTTTTTTCTAAATTTTCAGAGTAGAATAGAAAAAGCCGAACCATCCTTCATTGTATCATCATAATAAAACGCTGTTATATTTGTTTTACAATACTAAATTCCATTGGATTATTTACTTTCATTTCAGCAGAAAGTCCAGTGGTCAAGGATATACAAGCAAAAAACCTTGTAACTGTTTAGTTACAAGGTTCTTAGGAGTTTGGTGCCGAAGGTACGACACCCATATATCACACACATTTTCAAAACTACTATTAATTAAATAGAAATTAGCTCCTTGGTTCATACCATGGGAGCTAATTTTAAAGTGTTATTTTTCAGCTTCAACAGCTTTCCAGAAGTCATTTTCATGAATAATTAAGATACTCTTACCTGACTTTCTTAGATTGACTGCTTGCTCAACCTTCCTTCCGTAACAAGAAAATGCCCAGCAAGGATTACCATTATCGCCGATAATTAAATATTTAGTATCCTTTGTAACACTATCTTTAAATCTACCTCCTAAAGATTCAACAATGTTTTGTATATCTGATCTTTTAAGCCGGGAAGATACTCCTGTAAAACAAAATAATTCATTACAAAAAGATACTTCTGGTTCAACGCTGCATAATCCATTAAGTTTTATTGTTTCCTTTAGATAATTTATCTCGTCTATATTAATATTTACAGTACTGTTGAAATCAATAAAGTCGCTAAAGAAAACTTTTAACATTGCTTTTTCTTTTAGGTCGACCTGCCCGTCAGCCAAGACAGAAGATACTAAGGAGAATAACTCATCATACGGATATAATCCCTTGAGATGATGGTTCTCAAAAATCCAATTTCTTAATCCCTCTATTTCTTCTAGGGTTATTTCGTTATCTGCAAGTAATCCATGCATTATCCCATGTAGCTTTTGAATATCAGCAGTTATTACGTCATAATACTTGCTCGTACCTTTAAAACTGTTACTAACCCATAATATATCCTGTATTTCTTCCTCGGTCAGTACATTATCTTCAATGGCTGTCTGAATTAATGGTATAAGTTCATTGAAAGGCTTTCTGTAAATCATCTCACGGTACTGATCACACCAATTTGATAGTTCTACTATTTCGCTCAAATTTACATTTCCGTCAATAGAAATACCATTTATAACCCCCTCTAAAGTATTTAGTGATTTGTCTAACTCACTTTTAAAAGTATATTTTGCATACTCCATTTCCTCATAATTGGCAATATACATATAACCCCTCCCGTACAATTTATATCATAAATCTACTATATATTGCCAAATTTTGCAAGCTATGATATTATTTTTATATCCCAAAAACAAATCGTTTCCTCCCTTGGGGTTCCAGAAGGATTCTAGGGAGGGCAAAGAGCGGAGCTTAGGCTGCCGCTCTTTGTTTATTGTCAGGATACAAACTTTTTATGGCTTATTTGTACCTCGTCAGTGTTAAGGTGTGCGTATAGCGTTGTTGTAGCCGGGTCTGTGTGCCCTAGCATCAGCTGTACTGACTGTATACTCGCACCATTATTTACTGCTGTTGTGGCAGTTGTATGTCGCATTAGATGCGGATGGACAGATTTGGTTATTCCTGCACGTTCTCCGAGCTCATTAAATATTCTTTGATATGCCCTATGGCCTAATCTTTCAAATGGCAATTTTGAACCTACAAACAGAGCATCGGTTTTATCATGACGGGACTCAATATAGTTCCACAAATGGACCTTCGCCCTGGCATTTAAAAAAACAGTCCTTTCTTTGTCACCTTTACCAATTACATTAACTAGTCCTCGACTCCAATCAATGTCTTGTTTATTGAGTTTGTATACTTCGTCCAGACGGCACCCGGTGCTGTAAAAGAATTCAACTAATGCTTTATCTCTTTTGTCTTCACAGGCCATGCGCAACATTTCCATTTCTTCACCTGTAAGAGCCTTCCGTATACGCTTAGGCTTTTTCGTGGGTTTTATCTTTCTCATGGGGCTTTTTACTATGTAGTCTTCGGCCTCAAGCCAGTTAAAGAAGCTCCTGAGGATGCTCATTTCCGTGTCTAGCGTAGAGTTCTTAACACCGGTAGTAGAGTACTGGGCAAGATAACGCCGGATATCAATAACAGTAATATCCTCTAATCTTTTCTGCAGGATTTTCGAAAACCGGGTTAAATGTAGAGTATAGCTTTTCAGTGTCCTGGGTGAAAGTCCTTCAAGCTTTTTGGTTGTGAGAAATAAGATGAGTTTCTCTGGAATTCCCTCATAAGGAACGATAGAATATTCGGCCGGCTTCAGATCATAATTATAGAGTTCGTCCTCAATTATATCTCTGAGCTTAACGGCGGCTTCCTGAGTAAGGAGATCAACTGCCTTACTCAGGATACGGATAATTACATCTTCTTTTAACATACTATACCCCTCTCTTGCACGAGGAGAAAAGACAGTATATAATTATCTTGTCTCCTTCGTGGGACGTGTGGGAGGTAGGTGATTTACTTTGGTCGGTAGGCACCTGCCTCCTTCTTTATGTCCAAATATTTTATTTTAAGTATAGTATATCGAACATTAGTTCGTATTTCAACATATTTTGCACAATATAGCAATATTTTGTGTCGTACTACAAGCAGATTGCGATATAAAATTACTCTCAAAAATATTTTAAAATATAGTGTTGACATAGGGTGTACCCTATGGTATTATATATACATAGACAAGGAGCGACGGACACAAAAAGGTGTCGGCAAAGCGGAGGTAATTATGAAACTGAAAGACATGATATTAAACAATGAGGCTTATTGCAAGGAGATGCTTGAAACATATAGCTACCGCATAGTCCCAGTAACCGATAACATTTTTAATATAATATCTGGAGATTACACCGAAACAAGAGAATTAACACAAGACGAAATAATAGACAGCATGCAGTTTGAACTCAAAAATATAATCGATGATTGCATCAGAAAAATTCCATCAATTAGCGGCGAAGATATGCTGAAAATAATACAAGAGAGAGATTGTATAATCAATCGTTTTAATCATAGAGAATATCTAAAACTATATATGGATAAAGAACAGCGCGAAAAAATAGACATGTTTGAGGCAGTATTGAATGAGATGCTATAAACAGACAGTTATATAAATCCTGTGAAGAGGTGAGGTATCTAAATGAAAGCTGCTCTTGAATTAGAATTGTTTGGAGATGATAGTCTCGATTACATTAGGGGAAATAAAAAAATGTTTGATTCTTTTTTACCGGGGTTTTGGGATGCACTTTTTGGTCCTGTGCCCCACCCTGAATGGGTGGCAGAAGTAACAGGTTTGGACTCAAAGTATAAATTTGCAAGGACCTTCTTAAGGTACAAAAAAGATTATTCTAGGTCTAACTCTAAAGGATCAAGGGGAGTTTACGCCGAGTATATCCTTGAGTCTGGTAAAATCTATGAAGTTAAAGCAACTGTAGCATGGGGAAGGTTTTCACGATATTTTTGCAAGGTTGATGGTAATGGAGATATAATAAAGATAACAGAAACGGAGGTCCTTGAATGGCTAAAAAACCGCTCGGAATTAACGTCCTCACAGCAAGCAAGCAACGAATAGAATATGTTTTTGACAACTTCCCGCGGATATATGTAAGTTTTTCCGGAGGGAAAGATAGTTCGGTCATGCTCCACCTTGTTATGGACGAAGCAATTAAGAGAAATAAGAAAATCGGAGTGCTGTTTGTTGATTTAGAAGGACAGTACAAGTTAACCATCGAACACATACAGTATATGTTGGACATATATGCTGGCTATATAGAGCCTTATTGGGTTTGTCTACCTATATCCTTACGTAACGCTGTAAGTCAGTATGAACCAAAATGGACCTGTTGGGAACCAGGAGTCGATTGGGTTAGACAACCTCCTAAAATGGCTATTACAGATCAGGCATACTTCCCTTTTTATAAGTACGGTATGGAGTTTGAGGAATTTGTACCTGAGTTCGGTAAGTGGTTTGGCCAAGGAAAACTTACAGCGTGTTTTGTCGGAATACGAGCCGATGAATCCCTTAACCGATATCGAACAGTCGTTAACACAAATAAAAGCCGGTTTGAAGATAAAATGTATACAACATGGCTTAGTAGAGGTCTGTACAATATATATCCAATTTACGATTGGAGGACGCAGGATATTTGGATCTATAATTCAAAGTATAATAAGCCTTATAATCACTTATATGACCTCATGCATGGAGCTGGTCTATCAATACATCAAATGCGCATATGCCAGCCTTATGGGGACGATCAGCGCAAGGGATTGTGGTTATTTCATATAATAGAGCCGGAAACATGGGGCAAGATTGTCAAGCGTGTAAACGGAGCTAACCAAGGAGCATTATATGCCCAAGAGACAGGTAATATATTGGGAAACATCAAAATATCAAAACCCGAAGGCCACACATGGGAATCATATGCAAAATTGCTACTTGCAAGCATGCCTGATAAAACCAGAAATCATTTTGAAAATAAAATTGCTGTGTTTATAAAGTGGTGGCAAGATAGAGGTTATCCGGGTGGTATACCCGATGAGGGTAACGTAAATGATGAGGCCGTAAAAAAGGTACCGTCATGGAGGCGTATATGCAAGGCTTTATTGCGTAATGATTATTGGTGTAAGGGTCTATCCTTTACGCAGACAAAGTCCGAGGCATACGACAAATATCAAAAAGTTATGAAAAGGAGACGTCAACAATGGGGATTAACGAACTTTTTTTAGAAATCGCCAGTTTACCGTTGGAAGAAAAGATTAATAAAATTAATGAGATACGCATTAAGCTCCACGAAATAAGCCCTTTTAAAAATGAGCCTGTTGATTGTGTATTGTGGGTGCCAGCGGATCAGGTGGAGGCAAACGACTACAATCCAAATGCTGTAGCTCCACCAGAAATGAAACTGTTGGAACTGAGCATATCAGAAGATGGGTACACTCAACCTATCGTTGCATATGGCACGAATGATTATTACGAGGTTGTGGATGGGTTCCACAGGAATAGAGTGGGTAAGGAGTGTAAAAAGGTTAAAGAGCGCATACATGGCTACTTGCCTATCGCAGTAATTAATCCGGATAGAGAGGATAAGTCTGATCGCATCGCCTCCACAATACGGCATAATCGGGCCAGAGGTAAGCATCAGGTCACGGCTATGAGTGATATTGTGCTGGAGTTATCTCGCAGGAATTGGAGTGAGCAAAAAATAGCAAAAGAACTCGGTATGGAACCAGATGAGGTGTTGAGATTAAAACAAATAACAGGACTCGCAGAATTATTTTCTGACAGTGATTTTTCTGAGGCTTGGGAATAGGAGAAAATATGGATAATAAGTACAAGGCTCAGGAGGCATGGCAAAGGAAGGCTGGTCTTATCAGTAAGGCATATAAGCTTAACAGCAGTGTGGTTGAAAAGTTCGCTGCCGCCTGTGAAAAACAAGGAGTTACTCAAGCAAAAAAACTCACTGAATTAATGGAGGGGTTTATTAGTGACTGCAATAATAAAAAATAGCAACTCGTGTCCCGTCTGTGGTAAGCCCTTAGGCAGAAATAAAAACGCATGCTCAAGGGCTTGCTACTCAAAATTTAGGTCAAATACTAAGACCTGCATTGTCTGTGGCAATGAGTTTTTTGACCCTCCAAGCAGTGATACCGTCACTTGCTGTGATGATTGCTCAAGTGTCCACCGGCAACAACTACATAAAGACGGTGTGTATGCCGGGTCCCTTGACAAAGCTCATGAGGCTGCAAAAGTAAGCCCCTTGACTGGACGGTTTGAGACTCATATGCATGCTAAAACATGGGTAATAAAATCACCTTCAGGAGATATTTATAAGTGCCGAAATCTATTAAATTGGCTCAGGCAGCATGAGGATTTATTGGACGGTACCGCTAGGCAAGCCTGGGACGGTATTACCAAGATCAAGTATACTATGCAGGGCAAGCGTAAGAATCCTAGTCACTCCTGGAAGGGTTGGCGACTAATTGAATATGGGGAAAAATAAATATAGCCCCCAAGGATTTCTCCCTGAGGGCTTCGTCGTTATTCTCCGTCAGGAGGCTTGACAGAGTCGTTAATTTTACCATCGTCCAATGAATCTTTTATGAGATCGAACCACTCCTGCAGCTTTTGTTCAAGTAGGCTCCGGGGGATGAAAAATCTCAACCAAGCCGGAACCATATTATAGAGCTGTTCGAGAACTAAATTGAACCTCTCCTGACCTCTCTTTGTGCCTACGATAACACCTTCAGCCTGCCTAATGAATTTATAAGCAAGCTCCCTGAGTTTCGCCCATCGCTTATTTACGACTAAATAGACTATGTACCCGGCAATCCCAAGGCCTGCAAAAATAAACGGCCAATACTTCATCAAAAAATTAATCATTTACTTCCCCTCCACGCTTTATAAATTTTAATAAATGCAACATCAAGCCATTTAACGGTTTTTGCTATCCTGTACCAGGTATCAAAGCTAATATCAGCTCTAGGGCAAATAAACTCCAAGGCCTCTTTTAACTCATCCACTGGTTTAGGGTTCAGTACACTTTCTCTAATGGCTTCCTTCTGAGCCTGAGTTAAATTACTGTGCTCCAGGAGTTGTATGTGCCATGGTTCGTGTGACATTGGCTTGAAAAGACCGTATTTATACAGGTCTGAATTGGTAAGCTTTTTAAACCATTCACCATCAATGTCCATGGCTATACAGTAATTATGGTTTGATTTACCATAGGCAGCTGCCCAGCACTTCCCGGCTTTATCATAAACAGATCCGTCCGGCCGCTGGGTTCTCCCGGGGACACTAGCTACCTGTTTATTTATAACCTTTTGTTTTTCCAGACTCCTGTACCCTGATGTGCATAGAGCATCTTTTCCCTTAGCAGTACATAAGGCATTAACGGCTTGTACAAGATTTGGATATACTAATGCTTCATCCTGGTACTTAAACTTTACTTGTGGCATCCTTCCCCATCTCCTCTCTAATCTCATTTATCCGGTGGTGAGCTTGCTTTGATGACTCCTCTACTCTAGCCAGACGGTCAGCATGATTATTAACTGTTTGGTTTAGGCCCCTGAGCTCAATGAGGGTATCGTCGCTCCTGCGCTTAATATAGTCGATATCCGTTTTAAGCTGCCCTGACTCCATACCATCCTTTTTGGTATCTCCCTTTAATCGAGACAGAAAAGTAAGATATCCAAATAAAAGCCCTCCCACAGCGCACACACAGCCAATTAATACATTAGTTTCCATCCCTTGTCCTCCCCTTAAGTTGTTTTTGAAATATAAAAAGGACTACCCATTACTGAGTAATCCTGTTAAAACTTATGTCGCCATTTTATCCTTATCCGTTCAACAACCCTGTTAATGTGTCGTATTCTTCAACACTTATCATCTCCCACAAAAGATAGTCATTCAAAAGCTTAACTATTTTATCTTCTGGCAACAACTTTTTTTCTATAA
>JAEZIV010000079.1 GCA_023436515.1 Bacillota bacterium | reverse complement strand
AAATGAGGTAAAGCCTGAAGCAGCGGGATCGACCCGCTGCATCAGGCTTTGTTCGCTAACAGGATTTATACCTTCAGCTTAGGTCCGCAAATTACACGGTGAAAACAATAAGTGAATTAATTCCTGTGCAGGGTGTTTGAAATGATAAAATTTTATAGAATGAGATGAGACATAGTCATGGTTAAAAATAAGAGAGTCTTCGTACTATACTTTGTTACAACAATTTTTTGGTTCTCAACTTACATATATTCTTCAATATTACCTACATATATAAAGTCGTTGGGAGCGTCCTACCTGATGGTTGGCCTTATTCTGGGCTGCTACGGAGTGGGGCAATTCCTGCTCAGGGTGCCCATCGGCATACTCTCGGACAGGCTCAGAAAGAGAAAGATATTCATAAATCTCGGTTTGCTGTCACTGGTAATATCCTCCTGCGGGCTATACCTTTTCAGCGACCCACTGCTAATATTGATATTCAGGTCCCTATCGGGGGTGGCTTCAGCCTTTTGGGTAATATTTACTGTCCTTTATTCAAGCTACTTTGATGAAAGTCAAACTACGAAGGCTGTAGGTGTTCTGAACGCTTTCTGTAACGGGGGCATTCTGTTTGGCTTACTTTCCGGAGGCTTCATTGTAAGAGAGTTCGGAGTCAAAGCAACCTTCCTGGTATCACTTTCGGTGGCGGTGGTAGGACTTGTGGCAAGCTTTGCCGTATCAGAAAAAAAGATTGAACGTAAGCCGGCAGAGGTAAAAGAGCTGCTTATGGTAATCAGGGACGGAAACTTTCAAACTGTAGCGGTCATTGGTGTAATATGTCAGTTTGTATCCTTTGCCACGGTTTACGGGTTTACTCCGGTGGTGGCAAAAAGTCTTGGAGCTTCGGATTTCCAGATAGCAATGCTGACTGCCCTTTCTGCAATGCCGGGAATCGCAGGCTCAGTCCTCAGTGGGTCCTTCTTTGCCAGAAAGCTGGGAGAAAAGCGAACTATGACTTATGGACTGATAATAGCAGCACTGGCCTGCTGTATAATACCCTTCTCCGACAATATGGTCATACTATCCATATCCCAGTTTCTTGGAGGCTTTGGAACAGGGACAGTCTTTCCTCTGCTAATGGGCTTGAGTATAAAAAATGTGTCCAGTGATAAAAGGGCAACAGCGATGGGAATATTCCAGGCCATTTACGGACTGGGAATGTTTATGGGGCCAACAATTGTAGGGGCATTAACTGATGGCATCGGTATCAAGTGGGGCTTTATAACCATTGGAGCCGTGGCCTTGTCGGGCTTATTCGCAGTGAGCTTCTACAAGCAGAGCATAATTGACCCTAAAGGAGATAAGCTTGAATATGAAAAGCCTTAAATCGGGAACTAAATTAAAAAGATCCGAACTGACTTTATGGTGCTATCAAATGGCTTTAATGGCTATGCTATTGCCTGCCACCGGACTTGCATTGCCAAGACTCAAGGAGGATATAGGCCTTACCCCGGTACAACAGGGAAGCCTTGTCAGCCTTCAATATCTTGGCTTTACCATAGCCGTATTACTTGGAGGGTCGCTGATCGGCAGGCTTGGAGGAAGCAAAACGCTAAGTCTGTCCTTTGGAGTCCTGGGTATTGCTGCCTTAATATTCAGCAATGCACCCAATTATCCGACGGTGGTATTAGGAGTTTTACTCATAGGGGCCTTTGGAAGTATTATTCAAAACGGTATAACTACCCTTGTAACCGGTAATGACCCACAAGCCGCTGAAAAAAACAATTCCTTCGTTCAGATGTTCTTTACAGTTGGTGCAATACTCACTCCGGCTTTGCTTTTACTATCGATGCTTAAGCTAGACAATTGGAAGTATGTTTATTACCTGATTAGCTGTCTTTGCTTTGTAGTAGCTGTCGTAGCATTAAGGTATAAAGAGGAGAAGAAATCCTCAGAAACCGGGCTGAAGGACAACCTGTCGGTATATATCAAAGCAATAAAGACGCCTGCTTACTTGATAGCGCCAGTGGCACTTTTCCTTTATTTAGGTGTTGAAATCGGACTGTGGGGCTTCGCACCTGTATTTTTTGAAAATCAGGGCTATGGGAAGGTCTCCGGTGTATTAGCAAGTATTCTTATATGGATTTCAATGCTGGCTGGAAGAGCAATGTCAGTGAGGCTTTTGAAAAAACATAATATGATCAGTATTTTGGTGGCTCATGGCATATTGGCTGCTGTTTCACTGGTACTAATAATGTTTACAGGGCAAGTGGCATCTATAATATGCATTGGAGTTGCCGGATATGCATGTGCACCATTCTATGCGCTGCTGGTAACCTGGATGACCAAGATTACAGGTGACACGACCAGCAGTGCACTTGCACTTACCATGGCATTCGGCTCCATAGGCGCTGTGCTTATGGGGTGGATATCAGGTATGGTGGTAGATGTCCTGGGAGCGAGATATGTGACGGCGGTGCCTGCGGTGAATGTATTGCTGCTAATATTTCTTTTGATTATTTTCAGAAATAAAAGGGTATAACTAAATCATAATTAGATCAATTATAGAGCGTTGGGCCGAGTGGCTTAACAGCTCTTTTTTTGCGCAGGAGCAGCAAAATGAAAATAATAAACCCTTCTATATGAATAATATAATAAACCCTTCTATTAATAATATGGGAATTTCAAAGCAAAACATAATAATAAATGTCGGCAAATTTGGTATTGACTTATATGGGAAACAAAGGTATATTTATATAAAATATTATTAAACTTATAAGGATACTAGGATATATCGAGGAGGTGGCCATATGAGCCGTAAATTAAGCTTTGATACTTTACAGGTACATGCAGGACAGGAGGTAGATCCAACCACCGGATCAAGAGCCGTTCCCATTTACCAGACCACATCATATGTATTTGAAAATACAGATCACGCTGCTGATTTATTTGGATTAAGAGCCTTGGGAAATATATACACAAGAATAATGAATCCCACTAATGATGTCTTTGAAAAGAGGATAGCAGCTTTAGAAGGGGGAACGGCGGCCTTGGCAGTTGCTTCAGGCTCGGCAGCCATAACCTATTCCATACTAAATATTGCCGGCTCAGGCGACAATATTGTAGCAGCAAATACTCTGTACGGAGGAACCTACAACCTTTTTGCGGTTACTCTGCCGAGATACGGCGTTAATACAACCTTTGTGAATCCCGACAACATAGACAATTTCGAGAAAGCCATAACAGAAAAAACAAAGGCAATATTCATTGAGTCAATAGGCAATCCCAATGCCAACATTATAGATATTGAAGCTGTTGCAGAGGTAGCTCACAGGAATGGAATTCCTCTGATAGTTGACAATACCTTCGGAACTCCGTACCTCATCAGACCGATTGAATATGGTGCGGATGTAGTAGTTCATTCGGCAACAAAGTTTATTGGAGGCCATGGTACCTCCATCGGCGGAGTTATAGTTGACGGCGGAAAATTTGACTATGCTGCCTCGGGAAAATTCCCCGGCTTTACCCAGCCTGATGAAAGCTATCATGGAGTTGTATACTCTCAGCTTGGAGGAGTTGCCTTTGTGTTAAAAACCAGGGTTCAGCTTTTAAGAGATACCGGAGCAGCCATTAGCCCCTTTAACTCCTTTATGTTTATACAGGGTTTGGAGACGCTATCCTTAAGAGTGGAAAGGCATGTCAGCAACTCAAAGAAGATAGCTGAGTATCTTGAAAACCACCCTAAGGTTGAGTGGGTCAATTACCCCAGCCTCAAGAGCAACAAGTATTACGAGCTGGCGCAAAAGTACCTACCCAAGGGGGCGGGCTCAATATTTACCTTTGGTATAAAGGGTGGAATTGAGGAGGCAAAGAGGTTCATTGACAGTCTGGAAATATTCTCACTCCTTGCTAACGTTGCCGATGCTAAATCACTAGTTATTCATCCTGCAACCACCACGCACTCACAGCTTTCAGACAAGGATCTCCTTGAATCGGGAGTAACACCAAATACTATTCGCCTCTCTATAGGCATTGAGGACGCGGAGGATCTTATATGGGATCTGGAGCAGGCCCTTGAAAAGATAGGATAGAAGGTAATAATAACCGGGGTTGAATTATTTGAAGGAATAATTTAGCTCCGGTTTTTTGTTGCAAAAAAACCTGTAGAATTTTATACAGTTGACTTTTTATATTTCAAATATATAATTTATATTACTACCTTTTTTATGGGCTTAAAATGAGTATTTGAACAGTATGGACTAGTTTATATAAATTTGATTTTGAAAGGCGATGGTACAAAAAATGCCAATAAGAATACCTGATAATCTACCAGCAGCTGAAATATTGAATAATGAGAATATATTTGTCATGTTTGAGGATCGGGCATATCACCAGGATATACGACCCTTGAAAATCGTGATATTAAACCTTATGCCTACTAAAATCACTACTGAGACACAGCTTTTAAGGGTACTTGGGAACACTCCGCTGCAGATAGAAACTGTACTCCTTTACCCGGTTTCTCATATATCTAAAAATACCCCTCAGGAGCATCTTCTTGAGTTTTATAAGACCTTTGATGAAATCAAGGAGGAACATTTTGACGGACTGATTATAACAGGGGCTCCTGTTGAGCAAATGCCCTTTGAACAGGTTAATTACTGGGATGAGCTGACAGAGATTATGGAATGGAGCCTTACCAATGTTTATTCAACCTTACATATTTGCTGGGGAGCACAGGCGGGGCTCTATTACCACTTTGGTGTACCAAAGTATGATATTCCTGCAAAAATGTTTGGGGTTTTTCCACATACTAAAACTAAAGAGCACGTTAAGCTATTGAGAGGTTTTGATGATGTTTTTTATGTTCCTCATTCAAGACATACCGAGATAAGGCGTGAGGATATTTGTAAGGTGAGTGAGCTGGAGATTTTGTCAGAGTCCGAGGAATCGGGGATATATCTTGTAGCCTCTAAGGATGGAAGACATGTTTTTGCAACGGGTCACGGTGAATATGATCCTTTAACACTAAAGGATGAGTATTTTAGGGATTTGGAAAAAGGGCTGCAAATCGCTGTGCCAAAAAACTACTTTCAGGAGGATGATCCCTCAAAGGCTCCAATAGTAAGGTGGAGAGGCCACGGAAATCTTCTTTTCCAGAACTGGCTTAACTATTACGTTTACCAGGAAACACCTTTTGACCTGACTGAATTAAGCAGATAAAACGCCTATGAGCACCTTGAAAGTAATAACAATCCATATCTTTTTTAGTTCAGGGTGCCCTGCTGTTGCGCTGACATCCCGGGTAGTGTGACAATTGTGACATTGATTGCTGTGCCAGGGGGAGGACCGGTACAGGATGGGGATGGGTAGCAGGCTTTCCGGGTGCTCATAGGGTAGACAGATATAACTCTATCTACTTTACATAATATTTATGAACACCCCGAAAGGTTACTGATATAAATATAAATATATTTCTTTTCCTATTTCAGGTCACTGTTTCCTCTGATTTTCTGAATGCTTCTTACAACAGCATCCTTGGAGTTTCCCCAGGGGGCATCATTGTACCTGTAATCAAATTTTTTGGTAAACCAATCTACTTCCTTCTCAATTCGTTCCATGTTTGCTATCTGCATGTCCATGAGATTCTTAGTAAATACAGCTGTTTCACTTACATTTAAGTATTTCTTCGTCAAGGTCAGCAGCTGCTTGAGGTGTCTGAGGCAAAAACCCTTCTTATCATTAAATTTGGCTCTGAACTCTGGTTCCCTGAAGTACAAGTAAAAAATTACATCAATATATCTGTCCATGGTGCGTTCAAGCTTGCTGCAAATGGAACAGCTTTTTTCAATGCTGTCTAGTTGGGAGATCAGGTCTGAAACAAGCTTTTCAGTTTCTGTCTGCTTTGATGAAAGCTTGTTTGACAGGTTTTTGACCAGACCGGCTGCAGAATCCTTCTGAAGCTGAGC
>JAEZIV010000023.1 GCA_023436515.1 Bacillota bacterium | reverse complement strand
GCCTATAGCACTCCCAGGTGAGGAAATGGAAGTCCTGATTGTAAAAGAGGGAAAAGAGAATGGCCAGGGCGTTGCATTTTTGGATGATGGCACTATGGTGGTGGTAGAAGGTGGTAAAAAGTACGTTGGGGAGCAAATTCCTGTGCAGGTAACTAGTGTTTTGCAAACCTCATCAGGTAGACTTGTATTTGCTAAATTGAATAAGTAGAAGGGATTGGTTAATATCTTACCTGAAAAAAACTCGGCTTTTAGAGTATATGCAATAATTACAGCAGCTGGTTCAGGCTCTAGAATGAAATCTAGTATCAATAAGCAATATATTGAGTTGATGGGAATTCCTGTCTTAGCTAGGACAATAATGGCGTTTCAAAACTGTGACAAAGTAGACGGTATTATTATAGTCATTAATGAAAAAGATATAATCTACTGCAAGAAAAACATCATTGATAAATATAATTTATGTAAAGTTAAAAAAATAGTGGCTGGTGGAGCAGAACGTCAGATTTCAGTATTTAATGGACTAAAGAGCATTCAAGAAGATGAATGTGATGTTGTCCTTATTCATGATGGTGCAAGGCCTTTTATCGGCAACAAACATATAGAAGCATGTATTGATGCTGTTTTCGAAACTGGAGCATGCGGTGTTGGTGTTAAGGTTAAGGATACATTAAAAGTTGCAGATGAAAACAATTTCGTTAGTCACACTCCTGATAGGAGCAAGCTATGGAGTATTCAGACTCCCCAGGCTTTTTTTTATCCAGCTATAATGGAAGCGCACCAAGCTGCAGATGAAGAGGGCTTTGTTGGTACTGACGATCTGATGCTTGTAGAAAGAATGGGTACTAGGGCCAAAATTGTGGAAGGCAGCTACATCAATATAAAAATAACCACCCCAGAAGATATGATTTTCGGGGAGGCTATACTAAATAATCAGGCTAAATCCTATTAGCTATGCTAATCCTAGGGTCCATTCAAATGATTCTAATCTTAAGGAAATTGCAAATCTTAAGTAAGCTGCTGATCCAGAGTAAATGAGTAAATATGCAACATGTATTTATACTGCTGTTACACAGCAAAAGGATTGTATGCCAAGGCCCTGTCCAAAAGCTGTCAAACCTTCCCCAGTGGTAGCCGTTATACCTACACAATTATCAGGTATATCCAGCAAACTTGCAATTGCATTTCTCATCTCTGGTATTTTAGGTGAAATCTTCGGATAGCTACATTCTATTGAGATTGATACATGAACTATCTTGTGAGCACCTAAATATTTAAGGGCTTCTTTTTCATACATTGAGCTATCTGTAATGCCTTGTTTGAGACACATTTCATCACTAATTTTCCCCAGAATATTAACACATGAAACGCCTGATATTGCATTTGCAAGCGCATGAAGTACTACATCAGCATCGCTGTTACCTTCGAGAGGCTTTACTCCTTCGAACATAACTCCGCCTAAAATAAACTGTTTATTGGTGCTGGGGTTTTCAAATCTATGACTATCTTGGCCTATTCCAACCTTCATATTAAATCCCTTTATTAATGTTAATATTTTTATTGGTTAAACTATTATTAAGTATTGCATTGCCATGTTGCTGTATTTTACAAACTTTCTCATGCTACATCCTTTGTTATATTGATTTATTATATAACACTATCTTGATTATATGCAAGGTAACCTAACATTAAAATAGACATACTATAAATTGTTATATTTATTCCGGAAATGGAAATAATATGAATATAACAGGAGGGGTTACATGAAGAAGAATATATCAAGAACTATTACAACAACAATTATATTGAGTTTATGCTTGGTACTAATACCTCAAGCCTCAGCTGTAGAGTGCTCATTGGCTTATCAGGCAGTTAGTTTTAATCAGGCTGTTATTAGTGCTAGCAATGTAAATTTCAGAACTGGCCCGGCAACTACCTTTGATATTATTTGTAAGCTACAAAAGGGAGAAACCGTCACAGTAATGGGAAAGCTAGGTGACTGGTATGCGGTGTATTATGGAAAAAATGGCAGAGTAGGAGCGATTAGCAAGGATTATGTTAAGGCTGTTCAAAGCCAAGTGCAGAATGTAAGTGCTAAGCCTGCTGATCAAAAAAATACTAAATCAGACTCAAAGAATACGCAAAACAGCTCTGATTCAAATAAAGCAAACAGCGATAATTCAAAAAACACTGCCACTATAAAAACGCAAGCGAGTACTATAAAGCAAGAGGTTGAAAAACCAGTAGACGGAATTTTGCCCGATGAGCAAAGCCTTCTAGATATGATAAATAGTGAAAGAACAAAGAAGGGACTAGCTGCTCTCAAATTTGATGCAGACTTAGTCAATGTAGCAAGGCTAAAAGCTATTGACATGGATAGAAATAACTACTTTAAACACGATTCCCCTTATTACGGCTCTCCGTTTGATATGATGAAGAAAGAGGGCGTGAAATTTACAATGGCAGGGGAGAATATAGCAGGAAACACTGAATTAAGCGGTGCTCTGAAAGCGTGGATGGATGAAAGCAGCAACAATCTCTTTAACGGAAAGTTTACCCATACTGGAATTGGTATAGTTAATAGCAACACATACGGCAAAATTTTCGTAGTAATGTTTATAAAAAAAGGCTGATTATACTCAGCCTTTTTTTATTGACCTTATATCAAAGGGTGCTTTAATTTCAAAGCTTTTATTATTGAGATAATTTAAATGGTGAGCTGTTGTTGAAAAATTAAATACTAGTTTGTATGCACAAAGAAGTTGGCATTTGGCAGAATACTGCTTATTTATTATGTTGGTACCGTATTTGCCATCTCCTATTATAGGATGCCCTACATGAGCTAAGTGGGCTCTAATTTGATGTGTTTTCCCGGTAATAAGCTCTACTTCCAGAAGACTTGTGTCTTGAAAGGTATCAATAACTTTATACCGTGTTATGATTTTTTGAGAACCTAAGGTTTTAACATCCGAAATAAAAACTCTGCTAATTTGCTCATTTTTATCGTGATATGCTATAAGCTCTTCCTGATTTTTTTCCATTTGCCCCAAAACAATACACTGATAATATTTTTCAATTTCCTTGTCTTTAATCTTTTGAAGAAGTATATCCAATGAGGGCTGATTTTTGGCAGCTATAATTAAGCCGCTGGTATTTCGGTCCAACCTATGACAAAGCGCTACATCGGGTCCGAACTTTTTTTGAAGTTTGTCTATAAGTGTCGCCTCTTTTTGGTTTCTGTCAGGATGGACAGGGAGACCTGCGGCTTTGTTTGCAATGATAAGGTTTTCATCATCATAAATTATTGAAAAGCCGTCCTCCTCTCTACCAAGTAAAAGCTCGTCTATAATATATATATCGATTGAATCTCCAGCATTAACTATATAATCTTCTTTTACTCTATTTCCATTGACTTTTACATCTTTTTTTCTCAAGGCTTTATATAGCATACCTGAACTGACATTAGGGAAAAATTCTCTTATTACTCTGTCTATTTTTTTGCCGTTATGTCTGTTTAGTGCAATCACGTTTCTCATATATAAATTAATATTTTCCTTTCAGTTGGTAAGAATTATGGATTCTACTATAGAATAATACCTGTCGGCAATTGTTTCTGCCTCCTCTGACGAAGCACTCTCAGCAATAATCCTAAAAGCGGGTATATCTGCATCAGGTAAAATAAGTACCCAGCCATTCTCTAAATAAAGCTTGATTCCATCAATTAACTCTATCTTTTTCTCCGTATGTTCGCTAATAATGTTTCTCATTACCTTGCCTTTTAATTCCCATCGGCAAAAAATACATTTTTTACTCATATAAAAAGGAGGGATTTCACTAAGTAATTCATCAACTGTTGTGTTGTTGCAGCAAATAAATTCTATTATTTTAACCAATCCCGCAAAAGCATCGAACCCCAAATCAATAAGAAGCTGGCCTTCTTTTTTGTTAAACATTGTATTTGAAAGAATTTCCTCAATAACAGCGTTGGGGTAGTTCTTGGTACGTTTTGTGCGGCAATTGTATTTTTTAGCAAGCCTTTCAATTACGTCTGAACCCGTTATCGGAAGGTAAAAATATGAATTATTAAGGCTTTTAAATACAATAAGCGAAATAAAGGCTTGAAATAAATCCTCTTTTATTTCTGTTCCGTCAGTGTTTACCAGTATCAGACTTTCTGCATTCTTGTCTATTATAGCACCAAACTCAGCCTGTGTGCTTAAAATCTGTTCATTTATAAATGTCTTTTCTGTGCAAGAGGGTGAATTATAGCATTTTACTTCACAGCCTTTTTGAACGAGCATTGGTTCAATGATGGAGATAACGAATTCCGATGGCGAGAATATGCATATTATTGGGCGACGTTCCTTAATACAGGATATATTAACAGCATTTATAACTGAACGCATATAGTAATCACTAAAATCAGTTATATTATTTAGCCTGCTTATCTGTTGAGCAGAGCATCTTTTAAAATCTTCCTTGAAAAATGAGTTTTCTATTTTGCGTTCTTCAACATGGTTTATAACGCAACCATGCTTATTCATAAAGCTTACACGCAAAATATTTGGATTATCAGCATCGTTTTTGATATGTATACCGCCTTCAACAGCAAGAAAATCAATGGCATTTCTAGATATAGGAGTAAGCAAACTGCTCATATTGTAAACTTCCACACCAACAGAAAGTATACCTGATATAAAAGCATGCTTAAACATTCTTGCACTGTTGGAGTTGGTGGAACTAACAACAACTCTACTTCCTAACTTGAACTGACTCCCATATGCAGCACCTAATCTTGTGGCAAATTCAGGTGATATATCGACATTTATAATACCTGATATACCATTTTGCCCAAAAATCTTGTGTGCATGCTTTGAACCCCAAATCATATTTCTATCTACGATGGCCAAAGGTTCTATTGTTTTTTCAGGCCAAATCTTGACATTGGGCTTAATTATACAGCGTTCGTTAATTTTACATCCTTCGCCTATAACTGCATTTTCAAATACCGATACATAGTGCTTTAGGTTAACCCGGTTACACAGTACTGCACCTCTTAGTTCACTGCCATGCTCAATATAACTATTATTCCAAATGATACTACGTTTCACTGATACACTATCCTCAACAGTGACATTATTACCAATAATGCAATACTTATCAATAACAGTACCTTTTCCAATCTTGCAGTTGCTGCCTATGATGCAGGGGCCATTAACCTGAGCTGTTGAATCAATAATGGTACCCGGGCCTACCCATACATTATCACTAATCTGTGTACCATCAAATAAAGTGCCAACCAAGCCATCCAGCACATCGTTTTGTGACTTGATATAGGAATGTATATCACCAATATCGCACCAATATTCATTTAGGATGTATCCGTATAAAGGCATATTATCTTTTAGAAGAGAAGGGAATATATCCATACTAAAGTCGGTTCTTCGACCTGATGATATATAGTCAAGAACGGTGGGTTCCAAGATATAAGTACCGGTATTAATAGTATCACTAAACACTTCACCCCAGCTGGGTTTTTCAAGAAATCCGGTAATATTACCATTTGGACCTGTCAAAACCACACCGTATTCAAGTGGCATAGCTACCTTAGTTAATACAATTGTTGCTAAGGACTGTTTCTCGATATGGAAGTCAAGTGCTTTTTTTATGTTAAGATTGGTTAGAGAGTCTCCGCTAATTACAATAAAGGTTTCATCTAAAAAGTCCTTTGCTGCTTTAAGTCCTCCGGCGGTTCCGAGTGGTGAATCTTCAACGAAATACGTAATATCAACCCCGAGACTTTTACCATTGCCAAGATAATCTTTTATTATCTGCGGATGGAACATGAGAGTTATTCCTATTTCGGTAATTCCATATTGCTTGAGCAAGCCAATTGTATGTTCAATAACAGGCTTATTAATTATAGGAACCATGGGCTTTGGCAAATCACAAGTTAATGGGCGTAGTCTTGACCCCTCACCACCAGCCATAATTATTGCTTTCATTAAATCACCCCGTAATGGTAATAATTTTGCAATACAAGAAGATGATATATTCAAGAAGCTAATATATTATATTATTCAATACGCTTTTGTATAATCCTGCAAAAAAAGATAATCGATTACACCGAAGCTCTTTTCTATGATCTCTTCTGCTACCAACTTGTCGCCTATTTCTATATAAGCTTCAATCTTAATAACAGTAGATAAAATCGCTCCCGGAAAGGATCTGTATCTGTACCTGTTATGAAAAGACCTGGATAGGCCAAACTCAGTAGCATTAATGCTTATTAGTGTAAATCCTTTATCATTTAGTTTTTCACGAGCTGCTTTTGCATCACGCAAGTTAGTAAAAAGTACAACTATTTTTTCCTGCATAATAAAGCCTCCTAAATATGTTTACATTATTATTTGCATATCTAGGTAATTTAATTATACATTTAAAAAGTGAAAACACCTTAGCAGGAAAGATATTAACTTGCTTTGAAAGTAAAATACTTGTTTAGTAAAAAGCCAATAAATGAATATATAACCATACCTACTAGCTGGGCTATATTTTCATTAATACTAAGATATTCAACCATTACTATAACTAGTATAAATTGAATGAAAAAACATATTAAAAAGACTGTAATAAATCGAACAAATTGCCTATAAGCAGGTAAGGTACTGGTTTTGAAGGTCCATTTAAAGTTTAGGAAGAATCCATTTATGACTCCGGCAATATAACC
>JAEZIV010000015.1 GCA_023436515.1 Bacillota bacterium | reverse complement strand
ACAGAAAAAGTGCCATAGAGATAGCCGAAACATTGAGAAAACAAGATATGAACATAGAAACCATGGTGATTACCGAGGGTATTGAAAAGGGTATTGAATATGCCCGATCCAAACAGATAGGCGGTGTTATTTTTATTGGTGACAGTGGCAGGATAGAGCTTCACGATTTGATAAACAACACTCTTAATGAAACCAGCATTGAGAAATTATTGGGTAAAAAATAGAAAAGGCAGTCAATACAAGGACCCTGACAATGTAGAACAAAATGTGAAAAATAATTTCTGACCGGCTTGGTGATTTGAATGATCCCTGACGGCCCGGAATATGGAGGAAATATGAGGTATTTAACCATAGCCCTTTCCAAGGGAAGACTTACAGAAATGTCAATAGAGCTGTTTGAGGCAATCGGAATAGATTGCTCCGAGCTTAAATCTTCAACAAGAAAGCTGATTTTATCAGATGAAAAGAATAAAATAAAATTTTTCTTGGCAAAGCCTGCAGATGTTCCTACATATGTGGAGTACGGAGCTGCTGACATTGGAATAGTTGGCAAGGATACTCTACTTGAGGAGGGCAGGAACCTTTATGAAGTACTGGATCTTGGCTTTGCTGCATGTAAAATGGCATTGGCGGGTCCTGCCGAGCTACAGGGTAAAATTGATGAACTAACAATAAGCAGAGTTGGCACAAAGTATCCCAATACTGCCCGAAATTACTTCGAGAAGACCCGGAGGGAAAGTGTAGAAATAATAACGCTGAACGGCTCTGTGGAGCTTGCTCCTCTTGTGGGATTGTCCGAGGTTATTGTTGACCTTGTTGAGAGTGGAAGAACCTTGAAGGAGAATGGCCTTGTGGTTCTTGACACTATTGCCGATATCAGCGCAAGGATGGTAGTTAACAGGGTAAGCATGAAAATGGAAAATGAGAGGATACAGAAAATTGTTGATGGAGTGCGCAGCCAGCTTCTGTTAAAGCCATAAGCTGCCCTTGCTTCAGATGGAGGTTGAAATGATAAATATTTTGGATCTTACTAAGGATGCCGATGGTTCCAAGGCTGGGGAGCTGTATTCGAAACTGTCCCAGAGAACTAAGTCACAGGACGGAGCAAATGTGATCAAGGTGGTTGCAGATATTCTCGAGAATGTACGAATAAATGGAGATACTGCACTAAGAGAATATAGCAAAAAATTTGATAAGGCAGAGCTGACAGGTATTGCAGTATCAGAAGAAGAGATAACCGCAGCCTATAATTATATTGATAGGGAATTACTTGAAACGATAAAAAGGTCAAAGCAGAACATTCAAAGCTTCCATGAAAAGCAGCTCCAGAATAGCTGGATCAGTCCCGGGGAGGATGGAACAGTTTTAGGACAGCTTGTAAGGCCCCTAGAGAAGGTTGGTTTGTATGTCCCGGGAGGGACTGCTCCCTTAATATCCTCAGTACTTATGACTGCTGTTCCCGCCAAGGTTGCAGGAGTGTCAAAGGTTATTATGTGTACGCCCCCAACAAGGGATGGCAGTGTTAATCCTGCAATTCTTGTAGCTGCAAGAGAGGCGGGTATAGATCAGGTATTCAGAGTGGGCGGAGCTCAGGCAATCGGAGCAATGGCATACGGCACCGAATCAGTACCCTCAGTTGATAAAATATGTGGTCCCGGCAATATATATGTATCCACAGCAAAGCGTTTGATTTTTGGGGAATGTGATATAGATATGTTTGCAGGACCCAGTGAAATACTGATTATAGCTGACGCAACAGCTAAGCCGGAATATATAGCAGCAGACCTGCTATCCCAGGCAGAGCACGATAAATTGGCTTCATCCGTGCTTATAACAAGTGAACCTGCGCTGATAGAGAAAGTTAAGGAGCAGCTTGAAAAGCAGCTTGCGGAACTGAGCAGAGGGGCTATTACCGGACAATCCCTACAGGATTATGGTTATATGATACTGGTCGAAAGTATAGAAAAGGCTGTTGAGGTGTCAAACAATATTGCTCCTGAGCATCTGGAAATCTGTGTTGAAGAACCAATGGGAATGCTGGGCCTTATTAAAAATGCAGGTGCCATATTCGTAGGGAATTATTCTCCTGAGCCCCTTTGGGACTATCTGGCAGGACCCAGCCATGTCTTGCCTACCAGTGGGACAGCGAGATTCTCATCACCAGTTAATGTTGATCAGTTTATAAAAAAATCCAGCTTGATCTACTACAACAGAGCCGCACTTGAGAAAACCAGCGAGGATGTAATAAGGTTTGCTGAAGCTGAACAGCTTGATGCCCACGCAAATGCCATAAGAGTCAGAGTCGAAAAAGTGAAATAATTTGCAATTCGTTCAGTGACCCAGAAGCCCTGAACGCAGACCGGAGCTGGCGTGAAAATACATTCGGTTGGTCATGGTGCTTTTCACGCAGGAATATTTATGTACGCGCTATGCGCGTAGATGGGAGCTAATATGATAGATGAACTTATCAGACCTGAAATACGGTCATTTATACCATATGATGCAAATCAGCAGCCATACAGATTAAAGCTGGATGCCAATGAAAGTCCCTTCAACCTGCCCTTGAGAGCCCGTCAGAGGCTGGCAGAATATGTACTGAATAATCCGGAGCTGAACCTATACCCTGACACCGATTCTGTTAAGCTAAGAAAGGCTCTAGCGGAGCATTGGGCTGTGGATTATAGGAACATTGTTGTTGGTACAGGCTCGGATCAGTTAATTCAGGTGCTGGCAAATGTCTTTGTAGGTGTTGGGGATAAGGTGCTATATCCTGCTCCTTCCTTTGGAATGTACGGTGATTCCTGTATAATCTCCGGGGGTACTCCTGTTAAATATATATTGAAGCCGGAGGAAAGGTTTGAATATTCAAAAACTGCTATTTTTGAGGCATACGACCGAGAAAAGCCCAAGCTGGTTTATATTTGCAATCCCAATAATCCAACAGGTAATCTGATGGCTGTGGAGGAGGTGCTTGCTGTGGTGAACTACTGCAAAAACTCTATTGTTGTGGTAGATGAAGCCTATGCAGAGTTCTGCGATACAACCGTTATCCCCTACACAAATGAATATGAAAATCTGATAGTTCTGCGGACGTTCTCAAAGGCATATGGGCTAGCAGGAATCAGGTGCGGGTATTCAATAGCGGGTCCGAAGCTTACCAGAGCCGTTAACCTTGCCAGAGCTCCCTACAATATAAGCAGTCTGTCACAATATGCGGCACAGCTGGTTTTGGAAGATAAAGAAGAGATTGCAAAGAACATATCCTACCTGATTGACGAAAGAAAATGGCTTTTGGAGCAGTTATCAAGACTTAAGGGTATTGAGACCTTTAACTCTTATTCAAATTTTATTTTAGTCAAGGCTGATAATTGCAAGGAAATATATATAAAACTTTGTGAGAAAGGTATTTTTCTCAGAATATTCGGCTCCTCAACGCTGCTGGAAAACTGTTTGAGAATCACCGTTGGTACTCATG
>JAEZIV010000006.1 GCA_023436515.1 Bacillota bacterium | reverse complement strand
CTTTATCTGGTGTATGTGGCTGCCAATAGGGTGCAAGACATAACCCTGCAGGGACAGGCCCTTAATGCCGCCAGAGCTGCAGACCAAAAGAAAACAAGTCTTCAGGAAATCCTATATGATGGAAGCTTGCAGCTTGCAGCCAATGAGGGCTTGATTACACGGCAGGAGTTGGCAAGTGCTATGAACTCGGATCAGAGCAGCCTTGAACCAAATGACTTTAAGAGGGGTTCTGCTGTCCAAAGGCAGGAATTTGCAACTTGGCTGGCGAAGGCACTGATGGTACCGCCTGTATATGGAGAACAGGAGATATTTAACAGCTTCTCTGATTGGAGAAGTACATTACCCGAGAACATACCCTACATAGAGGCAGTTTTAGAAAACAACATAGTAAGCGGAGACGGGAATGGAAGGTTTAGCCCTACCAAAGCGGTAACACGAGAACAAGCTGCCAGAATATTAAAGAATGCCGAAAATATTATACTCCCTTTGAAAGGAATGGAAAAGAGAACAGCGACCATTGAGGAAATAAAAAATACAAATGACACCTCAAGGGGATACCGAGTTGACTATAGTACATTTGTTGTCAGAAATTCTGACGGGCTTCTTGATGAAATTATAACAGAAACCAGATACCAGACACCTACGACAACGTCAAATGAGCTTACAGGTAAGGCTCAGGTCTCATATAAAACAGATATCCCCGTTTACAAAAACGGAACAATTACAAATTCTCAGAGCCTTAAAAAGGGTGACAGGCTTGAGTATATAGTCGGTCAAAATGACAGGCTTGTCAGATATGCCAGGGTATTATCAAACAACGGGGATATAAGCTATGTTGCAGCAATTGTCAACAGCACCAATCTTATAGGAAGAACAATTAATTATTCGCCTCTAACCCAAGCTGTAAAATACCCCACTCAGGATATAAATGACCCAGTTCGTAAGACAGTTAATGATAATATTGTTTATGAAAACAGAACATATTCAAACAATGTTTTAAATGCTGTTACAAAAGGGCCTGTGGATATGACCGCCATAAAGCCTGACAGCATAGTAATCCTTGGTATTAAGCAAAATGTTATTACTGAAATAACCCCTGTTACAGTAAAAAAAGAACGGGAGCAGGGACTTGCATCAGGTATAGTTGAGGAGAATAACCCCCAATTAGGATATATTACCTTATATAACTCAGATGGAACGGGGAATACACCTTCAGTGGTGTCTTCACTGCGGACCTTTAATTATTCCGATCCAAACAGTATTGAGGTTTTCAAGAATCACCAGCCGGCTGAGCTTGAGGATATTGGAGCAGGGGATACTGTCTTTATAAGAATTGATGACCAGGGCTATGTTTCGTCCATAAGCAGTGTGGATAATTATACCGTACGCTTTGGAAAGGTTGTATCTAAAAAAATAAGTTCTATTTCTGTGGAAACTGACAAGGGCATCGTCCAATACGGCACAGACGGAGTAAATATAATTAAAGAGGGAAAGCTTGTAAAACTCAGTCAGCTGAAGGATGGGGACAGAGTAAAGCTCCTTGTAAATGAGGCACCAAATCTGACAATGCTCAAGGAGATAACAATAGAAAGCGGAGATAAGCTGGTTGCCAACATATACAAGGGCAGCTTTAAAAGCTATAACAATATGTTAAATCAGATAGTCCTGAGCGACCCCTGGACCTTGAAAAAGGGCACCTGGGTAAAGGATGCTTCCGAGTCTTTAAAAACACTGAAGCTGGGCAAGGAGTTTGCCGCATATTTTGATGGAAGGCTCCAGCCTATAAAAAATCTGAACGGGCTAATGACAGGAGCCACTGTTTATCTGGTGAGTGAAAAGGACTATGGACAGCAGGAAAATGTGGTAATGGCCAACTTCACAAATGATCTGGAGGTTCCCTACAACGATGTGGTATATACCACAGGCCTGAATAGATTTACACTACAGCAGGCCCAGACAAATGTCACCTTTGACAAGGGTACCATTGTTGTAAAGGATGGCAGGCTTGTTCAGGGCAGCAGCGTAGCTGCTAATGATTATACTTATGTGGTTGCCAACAGGGATGCAGAAAGCGGAGCTTTAGTTGCAGGAGTGGTTTCAATTGAAAAGAGAGCCGGAACAGATTCAATTCAACTGTACAGAGGCAGGATTTCAAATATAAATGAATATAAAAGCGTAACTCTTCAGTCCTTTTCCAGACTGAACGGAATTAACTGGGAATACGCTAATACACCTATTACCTTTACACTGAACTCAAACACAAGAATTACTGATGACGATGGTATAGTAGGGCAGGGGGATTTCAACAGCTTCAATGGTCCTGAAACCTTCAGAGACCGGACAATATACGTCCTGAGTGACGGAACCAACGCTGTTGAGATAAGTACTGCACCATATGGTAACGTGAATGTGACAGGTGAACTTATTGTTGCATCAGGTGGGAATTATGATGAGAATGGAAACCTTCTGACCCAGCCTACTGCTCTGGAACTGAGAAATTGTAAGTATTACAATGTGTCTTCAAATCTTTACACAAACATAGCGGACAGTAATCTCTCACTACTGACCAATACTTTGATTATTAAGAATAATCAGCGTATTAAGCCTTCGGAATTACAGAAGGGCGATAAGCTCAGAATACTTAAGCGGGATAATACGCCTACAGGGGAAGCATATATAGTGATAGTTGAAGAATAAACATATTAGGGTCGGAGGTCAGGATGTTGCATAGTATTTTTAAAGGACTTAGTAGTAAAAAACTAAATAGCAGATTAAAAGTCAAAGCAAGGGCAGCAATATGCTGTTCCATGGCTGTAGCATTACTTTTTACCGGATTACCGGGCAATACCTACGCACGTCAAGGGGACAGTGGCTACGAGGGTGGGATTTCATCGGGGGAGACTCCGAGTATGACCTCTCTTACCTCTGCAAGTAAATACGAGTTTGAGTATCAGGAGCCCGTGTTTCTTACAGGAGTACCTGTTATAATGAGCGGTAAGCTTACTCTTTCCAAAAAGCTTAAGGAAGATACAAAGACAAAGAGTCAAACCTTGACATCAACCTATGTATACTCTCTTAAAAATGGTACAAACTCCCTCAGCAGAAATCTGACCTTTGTAACTACTATAACGCCCAAGGCAAATGGTCAGAAGGTGGAATCCACGCAATTGACCAAGGCTACCGAGGCTGTGGTGATTGACAATACAACTTACAGAATTGCAAATACGGCTGACTTTCAGTTGTCTAAATCCATACTAAATGATTTTAAGCCTGGGGTAAACTATTTCTCAGGTGAGCTGTTAAGTCGAAAGACCTACAGGATTGGTGCTACCGGCTCGGATTACATTGTGGTTGAGTCCACCGGCAGCTATACAGGCTATGATCAATACTGGAGCTCTGCCGAAGCTCAGGTTATCAAACAGACAATCCAGCAGAAGCGGGCAGGTAAAACTCCTGTTATTGTTGGAGATATATCAATTGAACTCTCAACCACTACAAAAAAGGAGTTGAAATACGCCGATAATCTTACTGAACAGTCCAGCATAGCAGGGGGGTATGTTCAAACTCAGGCTAATGAAAGTATATTGAAATATACAGCTGTTCTGAGTGAGCTTGATAAAAAGAAGCTTCCAACCAGTAAGCATGTAACCTATTCCAACAGCCTCAAACTGGAGAGCTTCCCAACTCCTACCAGACTTGTTTCTCCCAACCTCAGCATGATAAGGGGACATGCTTCTGAAGAAAATATTGCTTTACTGTTTGCTTTAGAAGCCTTTAATAATACAGAGGAGTTTGATCCCCAGGAATATATCAGCAGGTCAGAGTTTGTGGATGCATTTTTAAAGGTCTCCCCTGAAGTGCCGCTAGATCCTGCCTTCAAAGTAAAGAAGACAACCTCAAAGACCTCTAAAGACCAGGAGCTTACATCTGCTTATGCGGATGTACCTATCAGTCATGTATTTTTAGAAAGTATAAATGAGGCAGCCAGGAGAGGTATAGTAAGTGGAAGCGGGAAAAGCAAATTCAGACCGGAGGATTTGATAACTGTTTCAGAGGCAGTATCAATAATGGTCAATGCACTTGGCTTAAATAGGCTTGCTCCAAATCCGGTTCCGGTTACAAGCTTCAAGGATAACGACAAGATTCCTTCCTATGCCAGAGGAGCCATGTACGTAGCTGAGAAGTTAGGAATTATAGCCGAGGACTCAAAGGGATATATATATCCAAACAATAAAATTACAAAGGCTAAATTTGCTGATATGATGAAGGCCTATATAGACTTTATGGGCAAGGATTTAAGAAAAGAGTATACTGAGAGATTGGTTAGCTATTAATTTAACCAGAGAGGACTAAAGGCCAATGAATAAATTAAGAAAACTGGCTGCTGTATTTCTAATATTGACCATGCTTTTTACTGTAGCAGGTACAAAAGCCTTTGCGGTTGAGGCAGTAAAGCTTGATGCTTCACAGATAACAAGTCAGAGTGAGTATTTGGATAGCGTCAGAGCCTTTATTAAGCAAAAATACAGCGGTGTAATATCCGAGAAGGATCTCCAGGACGCAAGGACACTTAAGGAAATGTTTGAAACACTTGATGATTATTCTGCCTTTTATGATTTGGATGAAATAAATGCCATATTCGGAATGCTTGAAGGCTCAGTAGAAGGAGTAGGTGTTCAGGTTAGCTTGGAAGAAAAGGCAGAATATATTACCATTCTCAAAGTGTATAAGAATTCTCCGGCCTGGAAGGCTGGTGTTCTTTCAGGCGACCGGATAGTTAAGGTTGACGGCAAATCAGTAGCTGGTCAGTCCCTGGAACAGGTGGTGTCAAAGGTTAAGGGGCCTGCAGGGACAAAGGTAATACTAGGCTTACTACGTCAGGGATCACCAAATATAATAACTCTTGAGATGTCAAGAGCCCGGGTGGATATTCCAACTGTTCATTATGAGATAAGAGGCAGTATAGGATATATATTAATTGATAGTTTTTCTTCCAATACATACAGTGGAGTAGATGAGGCATTAACAAGCTTTGATAAAAATAAGATAACCCGAGTTGTGCTAGACTTGAGAAACAACCCGGGGGGACTTGTGGACCAGGCGGTTCGGGTTGCTCAACGCTTTGTACCAAAGGGGGTAGTTACAACTCTGGATTACAAGGATGAGGCTGAGTCTGACCAAACCTACTACTCGAATCTTACTAAGCTTAAATACAGCTTGTGTGTGCTTGTAAATGAAAACTCAGCCAGTGCCTCTGAAATTTTGACCGGAGCAATAAAGGATACTAAGGCGGGAATAGTAATTGGTACCAAGACCTTTGGTAAGGCAAAGGTACAGTCCTTTTACCCCATTTTGAATACTGAAGCCTTTAAAACTCTGAATAGCGATAGAACAGTCAAAAGCGTTAACGGCTATGATTTTGGTTATCCCTTTGACAGTCAGCTGGCAGGTTGGGGTAAAATGACTATTGGACTTTATCGCACACCAAATGGTGAAAGTATTGACCTAAAGGGCATTGAACCTAATGTGCCGGTAAAGGAAATAATTACTGAGGACAACGTGCCGGTCAATCTGCTTGAACCGCTATCGGTATCTGTGAAGCCCAAGCTTGGAAATCAGTTTGTAGATGTATTTTATGCAGAGCATATATTAAAGCTTCTGAATTACAATGTTGATAAGCCGGATATGGTTATGGACAATAAAACCGTTGATGCTATAAAGCAGTTTCAGAAGGACAACAAGGTATACAGTTATGGAGTCATGGACTTCTGCACTCAAGAGTTGCTAAACAGTAAGCTTGCTGCTTTAAAGCTAACCAAGGATAGTGCATTTGCCAAGGCGGCAGAATTATTGAATTAGGGAATAAAGCATTTTTTTAAATAAACATGCTTAAATTATAGCTAGGCTCAGGATAAACCTGCAGACTTCACATGAAGACTGCAGGTTTTTTTGGTATTAAATTACATAAGGCAAGGTTATATTTAACATAACGTGCTTAAATATGGATTATTTTTATGAATTATGTGGGGGAGTAACAGAACCTATACACATCGGACAGAGAATATTTATACAAATAAGTACATATATTTCAGAAAATATTAATATATCTTCAAGAAAATTTTATGCAATTTATTGAAAATACAAAAAATAGTAAGGAAATGAATAAAAAAAAATTATCGATATCAAAGAATTTTATACCAGGTTGTTACAGCAGAAAGCCTAATGCAACATAGTTTCTTATATAAATTCTGTTCTTTATGTAGAAAAACCGAAGTATACATAGGGAAATGACGAGAGGAATAAATTTACAAATCTTTCAACAGTAGTATAATTTCAACATATCAGATATTTACTAATAGGTTTAGCAGCAGGTGGATTGAAATGGATTATGATACAAAAGAGAATTGGTATGCCGTATTTGTCACTACCGGTGATGAGGATAATGTAAAGGAAAGAATTAACTATAAGTTTAAGGAACACTTGAGGGCGATTGTACCAAAGAGAAAGCTGAGGGAGAGAAAAAAAGGGATTTGGGAAGACAAACTAAGAACCTTGCTTCCAGGGTACGTACTCTTGAATGGGATTATTGTTAATAATGAGTTTGAAATTATAAAAGGTATACCGGGTGTTATAAGACTTTTGATGAGTGATGATAAACCAGCGCATATAGAAAAATACGAGATAGAGTTGATTGAAAGATTAACATGCGATGGGGATATTATAGAACGTTCAAAGGTATATATTGTAGGTAATAAGGTTCTTGTTAAAGAAGGCCCACTTTTAGGGATGGACGGTTATATAAAGTCTGTTGACAAGAGAAAGGGCAGAGTTAAAGTTATGATGCAGCTTATGGGACAGCCGAGAGAGGTGGAACTTAGCGTTGAGTTGGTTGAAAGTGCGTGATGAATTAATATTAGGGGATGATTTAGTGGAGGCAGGAGTAATAACATTTCATAGAGCAATAAATTATGGAGCTATTTTACAAACCTATGCGTTACAGGAGTCGATTAAGGAACTGGGGTCAAATCCATATGTAATAGACTATGATTGCAAGTATTTGAAGAAAGAGTATTATCCTTATAATATAGTAAAGTGTCGTACCTTAAAGTCGATATTTGGATATATATATAAGTCTCCCTTCGAAATTGTAAAGCGATATAAGTTTACTAATTTTCTTAAAAAAAATTGTAAACTCAAATCCACTGGAGGAAGTGATGATATATATATAACAGGTAGTGATCAGGTTTGGAACCATACTCTCTCGAATTTTGATAAAGCTTACTTTTTGGATTTTGTTAATAATAAATATGCAAGAAACGCTTACTCAGCAAGCTTTGGTATAGACAGTATACCTAATGAGTACTATCAAGAATATAAGGGCTTATTAAATAGATTTAACAACATTTCAGTACGTGAGCACCAAGGAGCTAAATTAATTGAGGAATTAATAGGAAGAAGGGTTAAAGTTACTCTAGACCCTATATTTCTGCTAGATAAAGCGAGATGGTCTAAGGTTGCAAGGTTACCTAAAGAGAAGGACTATATTTTCTTATTTCTTGTTTCAAAATCGAACTCTATCATTAAGTTTGCAGAGGATTTATCCAGAGCTCATAATCTTAAAATAATCTTCGCTAATGATGGCATGAGAAAATGTAAGAACGCCACATACTTAAGAACTTTGGGGCCGGATGAATGGCTTGGGTATTTATTAAACTCGAAATATATTGTAACTAACTCCTTCCACGCTACGGCCTTCTCGATTAATTTTAACAAACAATTTTTTACCGAACCATTATTACCGCCCTCGAATATTAATTCAAGGCTTCAAAATATATTGGAGTTGTTTGATCTGGGCAGCAGGAAAATATTGAATGGATATAACAAAGCTATAGATAAAGAGATAAATTATAACAAGATTAATGAACTATTGGGTATGGAAAGGCAGAAGTCCATTGAGTACCTTAATGATATCTTCTTAAGAGTGAGCTGAAATGAACAGAACAAAAACTTTTTTTTACAACACAATTTCTACCGGAATCATGCAAGCAGTAACAATAGTGGCAGGCTTCCTAGTTCCTCGATTTATGTTAAAGTTTTATGGATCAGAGATAAATGGGCTGGTATCATCAATATCACAATTTATGTTATATTTTTCACTGGTAGAAGCTGGTCTGGCAAATGCTGCTATTTATTCGCTATATAAACCACTTGCAGATAACAATAATAAAGAGATAAATGCAGTTATATCGGCATCTAAAAGATTCTACATAAAAGCAGGCTATTTATTTGTTTCTTTGACAGTTGCGTTAGCTGTATTATACCCAATATTTATAAGGACCGATGCACTTCCTCCTCTACATATGTCTATTCTTGTGCTGGTTATGGGCATTTCAGGAGCACTGGAGTTTTTTACTTTATCAAAGTATAGGGTTCTATTGACTGCAGACCAGAAGACCTATGTAATATCAAGTGCATCTACAATTTCAATAATGGCAAATACCATTATTATAGTAGTTTTATCGTATATAAAAGTGAACATTGTACTTCTTCGTGGAATAGCATTAATCTCGGTTTTTATTAGACCTGCTATTCTGGCTGTATATGTAAATTTAAAATATAAATATATTGATTACGATGAGAAACCAAATAATGCAGCTATGAGCAAAAGGTGGGATGCTTTTTATCTTCAAATTCTTGCATCAATTCAAACAGGAGCTCCGGTTGTAATAGCTACAATATTTACCAACCTAAAAATTGTAAGTATTTATACCGTATTTAATCTTGTAACTAATGGAATAAATGGTGTGTTTAATACATTTGTTAATTGCTTACCATCAATGTTTGGTGAACTTATTGTCAAGGAGGAAAAGGAAAAGCTTCAGAAAGCATACCGGGATTTTAGTATTTTATTTTATTATTTAATGGCTGTAATTTTTTCCGTTACGTTTATTGCAATTATGCCATTTATAAAGCTTTTTACAAGGGGAATTACTGATGCAAACTATGATTTGCCGATTCTGGGGTTTTTATTTGTTCTTAATGGCTTTGTAAGCAATATGAAAAATCCACAAGGCGCACTTGTTATTTCAGCTGGAATGTATAAAGAGACAAAATGGCAGACATCAATTCAAGGAGCAATTAATTTAGTGTTTGGAATTATTTTCGTTAATCTTTGGGGGTTGGAAGGCATAATGATTGCATCTATATTGTCTCATTTATATAGAGACATAGACCTGATTCTTTTTGTAAGCAAGAAAATTTTGGGACTGCCATTAAGAGATACGATAAAGCCAATTATTCATATGATAATTTCTATTCTGGTATCAATTATTCCATTCATGTTTATTAAGTGGAATATTCAGAGTTATGCAGAGTGGATTGCATTCTCAGTATTTATGATAGCGTTTTCTTCTGTAGTAGTATTATTAATCGGATTAACCTTGGATAGAAAAAACATGAATTATATAGCAAATAGAATAAAAATAATGGTAGGTATAAGAAATGGTGAATCTGTACGACAGTAAGGAAGAATGTTCAGGTTGTACTGCCTGTAAATGTATTTGTCCTAAAGAGGCAATAAAGATGGAAGCTGATGCCGAAGGGTTTCTATATCCTGTGATAAACTCCGAAGATTGTATTGAATGCGGACTATGTAAACAGGTATGTCCCTTTAGAAATGGTTATAAAACTCCCCAAGATAATCCACAGTTCGGCGTTTATGCAGTAAAAAATAAATCAAATGAAATCAGAGCCGCCAGCACATCCGGTGGGATGTTTACAGCCATTTCGGATTTTGTGCTTGAAGGTGGAGGGGCAGTGTTTGGAGCAGTGTTTGACAAAGATCTGAAG
>JAEZIV010000436.1 GCA_023436515.1 Bacillota bacterium | reverse complement strand
ACTTGTGTTATACCACTTTAGTTCTATAAATATCTTATACATCATCAATCTTTGCTGAGAAGTATGCAAGTAACTGGGTTCTGCTTTTTACATTTAATTTACCGTATATATTGTAAATATGTTTCTTAACTGTTGATGTGCTGATCATCATCTCATCACTGATATCAATAGTTGCTTTTCCCTGCTTGATCAACCTGGTTACTTCTTTTTCCCTATCTGATAAATTATATTCATCATACAGTCCCTCTAACTTACTTTCCTGATTGCTTACGCTGACACTATCATTCAATAGACTATATGTTATGTTAGCAAGGTGCTTTCTAAACACTCCCAATATGTAGATATCTTTATCTGTAAAATCACCTAATTCCTTATTCCTGAATAAATTTATAATACCAATTAACTTCCCATCTCTCATTAGCAAAATACCTGCTCCATAGGGTACCTTAAGAGGCATTAAAAAATGCCTGTAAAACTCCGTTTTTGTTCGTACCTCTTCTTCTATAATATCTGTGTCACGATATACTGTGGTTTCCGTTATAATATCATACACATACCTTAAATAGTCCTTTTCATAAAAGTAGTTGATGTATTCTTTCTTTTTTTGTTCATCAATTCCGATAAAAAAGGACTTATCATTTTTAATATTTTGATTTTTGTCCAATACAACAAAATATCCATTGGAATATGGAATGAGCATTCGAAACATCTTCAATAGCTTTTCAGCCATAATATCAATATTTTTGATTGTATAAATCTCCAATAAAATATTATTAATTGTATTCCATTCTGTTTCCTTAAGCATACTAGACCTCCACATCTCCAATTTTTATGCAAAAAAGGACAAAGAAGTCCCTCAACGGAACGCCTTTGTCCTTTACCAATGTATCATACTACATTAATAGAGTTTTTTCAAACTTTTTTAATTGTCGCGGCACAGCTAACCTATTTTCAAATAACAGTACTTTTGAAATAGAAAATCCTATAATAAAATAGGTAGAATATGAACTTTATTATTGTCTGGATTCTTACTCTGGACAATGTGGTTCTATTAGTAATAGTATTTTATCGGCCGTGTTTTTTCTTGGCTGAAATTATCAGCATCATAGGTCTGCGAAGCTCATTTTCCATACCTTTAACTGTGTGAAGTAACTGCTCTGACGGCTTCGGCTCTACTATTCCGGTTAATTCAAAGCCACTCTGTAGCAAACCATTTAAATAGGTTGTAAGGGTTTTATGATATTTTATAACCTTCTCTCCAAGAAAGTTTGTTGTTCTTTCTCCTTCAAAAAAATAATTGTCTAAAGGGAAATGGAGAATATTGCCGTTTTCATCCAAATACCAATCCTGGCTGCCGTATGCGGTAAAAGAGGGATGCTCTACTGAGAACACAAAATCCCCATCAGGTACAAGGCACCCGGACACCTTTTCAACAATAAGTTCAAAAGATTTGATGTAATGTAACGCCAGAGAACTGATTACTACATCGAAAGAATTTGGGTCAAAAGTAATGTCCTCAATTGGGGTCTGTATATAGTTTATTTCAGAAGCTGTCTTCTCCCTTGCAATTGTAAGCATGTTTCCTGAAATATCTACTCCCGTGACTGTATTTGCCCCATGCTCTATGGCATATTGACAATGCCACCCGAAGCCACAGCCTAAATCCAATACGCGCTTATCTTTAAAATCCGGGAGTAACTTTTCAAGAGTCTTCCATTCACCGGCACCAGCCAGTCCTTTTATTGAACGATCCATCTTGCTATACTTCTCAAAAAAGATTTTGTCATCATATTTATTTTGCTTCATTTTTAAGGTCTCCCATATATATTATTATTATGCTTGTCCACACGTATATTTCTGATATACAAGGATTTACAAAAAGCTCATTTAATACTAAGCAATTTATAGATTTCTAGGTGGTTTCTTTATTTCCTGCACAAAGAGACATTATCTTATAACATTATTATTTAAAAGTACAGACTCAAATTTGTGCAAAGAAAAGCTTATAAAAATTTTTGACATTTGCTATTTTACGCACTTCACATATACTATTCATATACATCCTGTCGATAAAATAAATAACATATATACAGTAACAATATAAGCTTGTTAAGATGTAAATACATAATGATGAAGTGAGGTTAAATATGAGAACATATCATCGTAGTTTTATCTATGAAAGCAAGGATTTCGATAACATGTGCCAATTCATTATTCAGGATAATACCCTAAGAAAGGATTACTTCAATTGGCACATAGGACGTATTGTGGACTGGAAGTATAATCTTTCAAACTTCAAAAAGCATTTTCCTAATAATTTTAGTGATTCTGCACATTTGTGGTTTGATTATTTTCACAACCTGATTGGTTTTGTAATTGCTGAGGATTTTAGTAATGAATACTGGATCTTTCTCAAAAAGGAATACACCTTTATGTATTCGGAGTTGATTTGTTGGGCTGGTACAGAATGGGGCAACAAATACGATAGTCTGGTCACACAAGTCATTGAAACAGAGACAGAATACATGAAAGTTCTGGAGGCTAACGGTTATAAGAAAAATGGACAATTTGAAATGACGAGGGTATTTGATACAAGCCGGTTTAAGGACTATGCCATTGAGGATTCGTCAGTTTCCTTCCAAAGCATGAATGAGAACAAGGATTATACAGAGCAGGCAGCATTGAGAAGGAATGCCTGGCCTAAAGCTTATAGTGAAGAATTTGAACTGCAAATTAGAGAATACACTCGAAAAAGTCCAATCTATAATGACAGGTTTGACTTTGTCTTGGTGAACAATGAAGGAAAGCATGTTTCAGGCTGTGAAGCCTTTATAGACTATGAAAATAACACAGCCGAAATTGAAAGGGTCTGCACCCACTCGGATTACTATAATAAAGGGTATGCCCAAATGTCACTAAAGGCTTGTTTGAGAAGGTTACATGAAAATAACATAGCAACAGCCTATATTGGTGGATCATATGATAAGTCAATTTACTTATACGGGAAGTTAGGTCATGTAAAGGAATTCGCCAGGTATTTCTATGAATATGAGGTAAAGGGAGTTTAATCAACTCCCTTTATTTTATGCTATAAGTAACCAACTCTCTAAATGGATTGCATTGGACAAGTCCTATTTCTGTAATGCTTTTCGAAATAAACAACTACTGCATAATCCATATTACTCCACTCCTATCTTTTTTCCAATGTATAACAAATGGCTGCATGAGCCTAAGATTTCTTTTCTATCAGATATTAGATAAAGTAAATCCACCCATTCCATGAAATCCTCCTCGGGCAGCTCCATCAAGGAACCTTCACATAAGCATCCTAAACCCTCGGCAGCCATAATTCGTAATGTTTCCAGTTCAAAATCTGAAAATATTCCTTCAATATCAGCAGGGTTGGTGAAGTAGGCATCTGTGAAACCAACATCATTTAAGCTACGTCCATCAGAGAGGTATTGCAAAAATCGGAGCTTTCGGTCCTTTATCTCGTGGGGATATGCTTTCATACACCCAATAATAGGTGCATAAGCTGATATAAAGGATACAATAAGTGTTCCACCTGGTTTTAAAGCTCTCAGGCACTGCTCAATTGCTTCCTTTCGTTCATATACCTCAAGTAAATGATACATGGGGCCCATGCAAAGTACAGTGCTACATAATGTTGGTGTACTCTTGACTGGTATTACAAAAATTGCTATTATAGAGATATATTGAAACAAGGAGCGTATAGTAAAATGATTATTTCTCTTAACTAATCAAAATTCTTAAAGAATAAGTAATTTACCCTATTTTATATTAATGGGTTTATTTATTTTAACCTTTTTAGGTGATGATTTTTGGTCAAGGGATATCATTTACAGTACGTTACTTTATATTATTTGACTCTGCACCATTATTTGTGGAGTTGGGTATATTTCGTGATAAGAAGCTGTATTGGTATTTCATACCAGTAGCAGCTTTTTTTGGTGCGCTCGGCGAGCGTACGTTTCAGGAAGGTCACCGAGAACAAACGCGGCTATGTCACTTATGTTCTTTTTGGGAGGCTATCCTATTTAATAAAGGTTTGTAAAAGCAAGTAACAATTATTAGAGGAGGGTAATTATGCGAATTATAGATTTCTTAAACAAAATGCTCCATGCAAAGTCTGCAGTATGAACGATGGCGATTAATTGCATGGAGCTAAATAGTAATCGCCGGATTTCATTCCAGAATAGTGATGAAATTAGTTCATATTAAGGCTTTGCTTCCTTAAGATTTAAATTTATTTTAAGGGGTTGAGTCGGAATGAAATATGTAAAGGCTATTGATATTTTACCTGAAGATTTATTAAAGGAAGTGCAGAAGTATATTCATGGAGAATTGATCTATATACCAAAACCAAAGGGAGCAAGAAAAGGCTGGGGTGAATGCTCAGGGAGCAGAATTTCCTTGAATAATAGAAATGCTGAAATTCGAGAAAATTTCCGTAAAGGATACACCATAGATCAGCTTTGTGATAAATTCTATCTTTCCTTTGACAGAGTAAAGAAAATTGTTTATTCAAATAGGTAAAAAGCACCCATGCTGGGTGCTCTGGCAAAAGCTCGACGGAGGATTTCCGTCGAGCTTTTGTGTAATAAAAGTTTTATAATTATTCTCAACATATGATCTTTACGGTACTTATCTTATAATTCTCATATATAGGAGTAAACAAGCATCCTGTCACGGATACCCTAACTACCCTATTTTCACAAAATCAGGATTGGTAAATATGAATAGCTTAATTATTGATTTATTAATGCAAAAGTACAAAAGCAAAATTAAATATATTGGTATGCAAAGTGAAATCATAAATCAGGTGAAAGCAGTAATAAATGGCAGTTGGCCTGATGATGATAGACTTTTCGCAGTAGAAGGCATTTGGGCACTTGAAAAGTTGATAAAATCCGATATAAGGGTAAATGCGCTAATATTTTGTCCCGAATATGCTTTTAGTGACCAAGCCCTCTCTCTAGCGGATTTAATTATTAACAGAACAGGACAAGTCTATATTGTATCTCAAAGGGTTTTCCAAAAGCTCAGTGAAAGAGATAAGCCCGACGGCCTCATTTGCATTGGTGAATTCCCCACTTATGATATTAAGCGATTAAAGCTAAAGGAAAATGCTGTTGTTGCGGTGTTGGATGGTCTGGAGAAACCGGGCAATATTGGTACAATTCTGCGAACCTGCGACGGTTCAGGAGTAGACGCAGTTCTTATATGCAATAAAAAATCCAGAATAACAAACGCTAAGCTAATTAAAGCAAGTATGGGCTCGGCATTTTTTATTCCAATTATTGAATTCAAGAATGTAGATGCTTGTATAGAATGGCTTACGTCTCAAGGCTTTTGTATGTATTTAGCTGATTCCGGCGGAGATAAAACCTATAAGTGTTACACCTATACCGGGAAATCCGCTCTAGTCTTAGGAAGTGAACGGTACGGACTCTCAAAGGAATGGTATTCTATTCGCCCCAATTTACTATCAATACCTATGCTGGGTATCTGTGATTCATTGAATGTAGGCACAGCAGCTTCCATAATACTATATGAGATATGCTTACAGCAGCAAATGGAATACAACATTTAATTATAGTACTTAACTACATATAAGCTTTCTAGCACTGTAAGCTGGCAATGCATTTTTATAGGTTAAACAATCTCTTGCACTGAAAGTACCTCCTTCACTTTTGTGAAGACCTCCTCCCAGTTATATTCAGGGTTTTCAATAATGTATTTATTCACAGTTTATTTAAAATATCAAATTCAAGCTTTTTTCTTTCCTCAAAAAAGCGAATAACCCCGTCAAAACCGTTAAGCTCATGCTTTCTTCCATATTTAGATTTCTCAACCCAACCTATTACTAAGTCAATCCAATCAGGGTGTTCTTTATCCGGTGAAACTCTTTGTTTTGCAACCCGAGCGATGGTTTCACCAATATCAGGCTGAGTAAGGTATATGATTACAGGATTTAGTTTTTTTACAATAGCAATCAGTGATATTAAATGTTCTGAAATATAATCACTGTCTGCTAGATGAATTCCCATAAGCTCACAAATCTGACTTTGAAAATACGCACACTCAAAAATGCTTACTTCCTTTTTCTCTACTGCCTTATCAGCAAAATTTCTCCACCTTTGAAGGTGTATTTTTGAGAACCTCTCTAAAGGAACCCTCCCATCATAAACCTCATGTTCTTCAAAAAAATTCATCACTTCATTCTCTGAAGGTGCTAAACCTAGTTTAGTGTAAGCTACAACAGCATAGTCATTTTCAAGTACGGTATTTTGTTTTATTATTTCTGAATACTGAGGATACTTAGGAATAATACTATTAAACTCATCTATTGAAAGGTATGAACACCAGGAAAGGTCTGCTGGGTGCACGTCTCCTTCACTAAATAATGCTGTCGCAATGTTTTGAGCTTCTAGGTATTCCTTTATTTTTGTGGCGATTGTGGTTTTTCCCGAACCGGGTATGCCCTCAATCAATATTAGCTTTGTTTCCATGAATGTTCCTCCGATTTATATGTTTGTGCCCTCGGCTTCTAAATACATATTCGCTGCTGCATGCCGGAGCCTTGCTTTTCATTTGGTCTTGAAACAAAGCCGAATCGTTCATAAAAAGCTTCTTTCCCCTTTGAGGCCATTAGGCTTACCTGCAGCGTACCTCCTCAGGGGCCGAGGCTTTGATATATCTCATGATATTCATATAAAACAATAATACTTATGATAAATATTAACTTCGTCCTATCATTTCTGAGTACTTTATAATATTTTCACCCAGAACCCTTGCCTGTCTCAGTCTGTTCTCCTGCTTTAAGATATCCCCAGGCTTATCTACTCTGGCAGATAAACCGTTGATCTCACATGGAACGCAAATGGCTCCCGATGATAAATAATAATTATGTATGATTGAAAGCACCAGACTTTGCCCTCCACCTTCGCCTCTGCCTACAGCGATAGCTCCTCCCAGCTTTCCCTCAAGTAATTTCCGATTCTTAAATACAAAACTTCTATCGAATAAAGCTTTAAGCTGAGCAGTTACATTCCTATAATACGAAGGAGACCCAATAATCAGAGCATCACACTTTTCGAACTCACATAATAATTGTTCCATGTCATCCCCTTCAATTACACATAAGCCGGACTCGTTACAGGTTTCACAACCTATACAGGGATTAATTGCTTTGTTGCTTAAAAAGAACTCAGTTACTTCCCACCCCTTCTCATAAAAAGGCTTTAGTGCTTCCTTTACTAAAAGCTCTGTGTTCCCAGCTTTTCTCGGACTGCCTGAAATCCCAATAACTTTCATATATGCCCTCCTTAACAGCATCACAGGCGTTACCCATTACTATAGAATGGCTAAATCCCTTTAACATTGCCAAGTCATAAAAAGATAACCCTGTAGAAGCAATAAAAGCGACTCCACAGGGTTGTATATCCCAGCTTGACAACTGTCCTTGGTGATGCATTAAATAATAAAGTCACTTTTTAACATATTTCCATAATAATCAAATGTTGTCAAGATAAAGAATAATTATAATAGTTCTGATAGTTAAATTAACTCCTTAAATCTGTTGTTAAAATGCTCAATATGATTTTTCATATGCCAGTAGTAATCAATTATTAACTCTTCCAAGGTGATAGTATCTTCCCCCTTAACCCAAACATTTCCAAGACTCTCAGCATTTACGTTTTCAACAACATGAAGCAATAGGGTATTATATAAGTACCATAATGAGATAAGCTCTCCCCAAGCGCTGGCATTGTATTTTTGAACCCTTACCCATTGTTCGCCATCATAGGCGGGAAAACCGAGAAGATCGTCAAACTGCAGCCTCACAAATCTTTGGTGATTATTTGATGCAGAGTCGATTAAATGTCCTATGATTTCTCTCAAAGACCATTTATCCTCTGATAGCTTAATATTTGTTACTTTTTCATCAATTCCGGCTAATTGCTCATTAAATGAGTCTACCATTACTCTAAAATCTTTTATATCCATATCGAATTCCTCCTAACAAAATAAGAATCCTTTCATTATTCAATTTTAGGATCAAGAAATCCTTCAAAGCCGACTGAGCTTTCCATCATGCAAGCTATATTGAATGGTCTGACATGTTTATGCAGCCACCTGCATCCCTAGCTAAGGTTCTCTGCCCAGTCACTACTGAAATTAGTTGCCATGCCTAGCGTATGAAGATAATGAACAAACCCATTATAATCATGCTCATATAGCTTCATTCTTCTATGAATCTCAAGAACCTCTCTTGCTTTAGCAACATTGTTTGCTTTAATATATGCAAATAAACACTCAGACCATAGCCGGGGCTCTGTTTCGGCAGCTGCTTCAAAATACTCCGCCCATTCCTTCCACTCTGACTCAGTTAAGTCAGCAATATTCTCTATGGGTGGGTACGGTGAAAATGCAGAGTATTTACATATGAGCTTAAAGCCCAGTTTTTCTGCCAGAGCTCTTGACCCCTTATTTGCTTCCACGCAGTGCCAGCCAACCGTTTTATATCCTCTTTCAAAGCATGACTTAATTGTTTCAGCTACAGAAATAGTTCCAAAGCCCATTTTTTTAAATGTATCATCATTAATTTTGATCCCGACTTCAACTCTGTCTTTGTAGGTACAATCCCATAATGCACGGCTAACGATCGTAGCTTCATTGCGAATATAAACTCCTCCTCCATTTTTAAGGAATTTTTTGTCACCACCCCAATCCTCCACTGAGCTTAGAATATCCTCTGAATATTTAAACTCTCTACTCCTAATAAATTGTGGATCTACTTTTTCTACAACAAAGCCTTCCGGCAATGTTTTCTTAGTATCGACAAACTCCTCCGGGGTAAGGCTGTAATAGCATCTCGAATACTGACGTACAAAAGGATTTTGGTGAATCTGAGGAAGCTTGCTAATCCACTCTTCAGAATCGGGAAGTACCGGGTCCCAAAAATCTAGCTCTTCTGCTATAGTAGAATTGAATGCCCCATCTTGAATATCACCTGCAAGTAAATTGCATTCACTTGTTTGTATTAGTGCAGCTGTAGGTTTCTCAGGGTTGTTTACATATATTTCACCCTGCATTATTCCATGGATTACAGAAAAAACAGATAAATGAATCTCTGATTTAATCAGAGGAAGTACCTTAATATACTGGTCTTGATTTAGTTTAAACATAAATAGCTCCTTTAAATATCATTTTCAATAATCAATTCGTCAACCCTCCGCACAACACCATGGGTATATGGCAAAAAGTATTTGCTCCAGAACCCAAATGCTGCAGGGTTTATACTTTCAAAATCTACTCCAAGCCGTGTGTACCCTTCAGCCTTAAGAGTTTTAATGGTATAGTTCAATAAATTCTGATACACACCTTTACCTCTGTGCTCAGGAAGACAAAAGGCACCGTTTATGTGTATGTAAGTATGTAATTCTGTTATAAAGGTTTCACCGGCATTTGTAATTTTCATAAAGGCACATATATTTCCTTCAATCCTCGCAACAAAATACCTTGCTTTGTCTTCAACACAGCTATCTATAAAGCTCTCTATTGTGTCCGCTTGGCGATGTATGAATGTTGGGCTTTTTCTCATGTGCTCATTTAGCATTAAATCCAACGGAAAAATTGATTTGAAATCCTCTTGACCTATCTCTGAGAACACATAACCGTCACAAGCATTACAGTCAATTTCCTCCATTGGTCTGATAGCATCAATACAGCGCAACCCAAAGCCGTACCTGAAAAATTGCCGCTGTGCTGATTCATTATGAGCATAGAGGCATATTCCATGACTGACTGCGCTTGCAGCAACCCATTTTTGTGCAGCAGCTCGGTACATGGCAGCATGTATTACTCCACAGTCTTCTATTCTTGCTCCGTTTGCTTCCATTGGTGAAAATACACCCTTTACTTTAGTTGATCGAAAAGCATTGTCAAAAGGCGGTACACAACACAAAAACCCAATAAGTTTACCGTTTTCAATGGCCGCAATGCCCAGCTCATTATCAGCATATGGGGTTAAATCGGGCCATGTGTTTACAACCGGGAGACTCGGTACATAATCTCGTTCTATAGTGTAATTAAAAATGGCGAGGTTAGCAGCTTCTTCAATATGCCTATGGGTAAAGTCAGTTATTATCATTAAAAATTCCTCCTGATCTTATATTTATAATTATCCACTTCTTAGCTTTATCTCTTAATCTTATTCTGCCTGTTCCATTGTGCAATAGCCTTATTCCGTCTTGACTTGTCAGATTTAAAGCCTGCTCTATCATTTACAAACCTGGCCTCCTGCTTGATTTGCAGATAGCTGGTCCAACGCTCCGGCGTCAGTAACCCATCAGCTATGGCAGTATTAATGGCGCAGCCTGGCTCCCCGTTATGCTTGCAATCGGAAAATTTACATTTTCCAAGAAAGCCTTCAACATCAGAAAACGCTTCACTTAGTCCCGTACTGACATCCCACATGCCTAACTCACGCATTCCGGGAGTATCAATAATAATAACACCGCTGGGAAGCATAATAAGTTGACGGTGCGTAGTTGTATGACGACCTCTACTGTCATCTTCGCGGATTTCCTTTACTGACATCAGCTCTTCGCCTGCCAGTGCATTTACAAGGCTTGATTTTCCAACTCCGGAAGAGCCTAAAAATACTATTGTTTTTCGGGGCTCAAGGAATTTTGCAAGCTTATCAATGCCATAGCCTGTCTTTGCACTGACAGCATGAACCTCAACACCCTCAGCCACCCTCTCAACAGCCTGTATTTTCTCAGCGTGATCCTCCAGCAAATCAGCTTTAGTGAGTATAACAACAGGAATAGCACCACTTTGCCAGGCCAGTGTCAGGTAGCGCTCAGTTCTTTTTACATTAAAATCGTAATTGAGTGACGCCATAATAAATACATAATCAAAGTTGGCTGCAACAACCTGCTCACGTACAGTTTTTACATAACCCACCGCATGACCTGAGAAATCATTGCGTGCAAATTTCGATCTTCTCTCCAAGGTTTTTACTATAAGACTATCGCCTTGGGAGTTATACTGGATCAGTACAAAGTCACCGGTAGTAGGAAAGCTTTCAAGGCCCTCTCCGAAATATATGCTTGCTTTCAGTCTTCCAAAAGTTTGCCCATACTCACAAACCAATTCATAACGTTCCTTGTGTACTGCTGTAATTCGAGCAGGTATACCCTCTGCGTTTTCAGGAAACATAGTTGCTTCAAACCCATAATTCATAATATCTAACATAGTTACCTCCAAAGTTTCTGCAAAATATTGTAAATCTTATGCTTATACTACCCCTTTCTGTTCATAAAATGGCAGAAAAAAACCGCAAAAGCAGCCTTAGAAGCTGCAAATTGCGGTTACTGATCAGGTACGCAAAAAGGCACACCTATCCGGTGCGCCCGTAAAAATCTACAGTATTCACGAAAGGTTACTTAATACGGCATAGCAAAAAAAGGTGTCCAAACACCGGCTTAAGTAAAATAGCCTTTTGCTCTGCCACTATGAAATTTTAAGACTCAACCACCTCATATAATGCTGTCATAAAATTTCATCCATCTCCCTTCGTTTCTGCTCAAAGCAGATGATAATATACATATAATACCATGCTTAAGGTAATATTTTCAATAAAATAAAATAAAGTTATTAAGGCATCCTATATTAACCAGACTTTCTTTCAAACTCAGAGCATCAAAATTAATTTCTCTTTTATATCAACACCTCCTGTCAGCAAATATCATATCAATAAATCTAAGCATTTCAATCATACCCTTGACGGTATTATCCTTCAAGGTTTTCCAACGATACTGAAAGCCTGCATATAATGGGCAGAGGTTGTACTTGTCAATTGAAATAAAAGCAAAGGGTCTTTTGCCGGTTTTATCTGTCTGCACACAATAACGACACCCATCGCATTTCTTAGAAGTGGAAATTACAAACTCTTTAAGCTGAGGGCTCATTTTATCATTGTATTTT